>JAKATE010000078.1 GCA_021828085.1 Thermoplasmata archaeon
CGATCTACGTTTCGGTTCCCCGGCCCATGTCCGGTGGGAGGCCTTCCGGCCCTCCTTCGACCTGTTTTATGGTCGGTCGTGGTATAAACGATTGCCCGAAGAGGCCGAACGGCGCGCTCCGGGTCCACCCAGCCAAGGTCCCCGTCCCTTCGGATCCCCCCGGTCACGGGGGGAGGGGGGCCCGCCCTGGTCCGAGCGGCACGCCCACCAGGTAGGTGGACCGGGCGCCATGGATCTGCACCTCGACCCAGGACCCGGGATCCGGGCCCTGGGGGAGCAGAACCGGAAGGTAGTTCGATAGGCGGGCGAGCCTCGCCCCGCCCTCCGCCATCTCCGTCACGAGTCCCAGCTCCGTCCGACCGACCCACCGCTCCATCCTTCTGCGAGCCTGCCGGAGCCGCAGGGCCGTGAGCGCCCGGCTACGCTCCTTCACGACCCTTCCCGGCAGCGGGGTCCAGCGGGCGGCGGGGGTGAGCGGTCGGGCGGAGAAGCGCGTCACGTTCACGATCTCAGGCTCGAGCTCCTCCAGCAGGCGCAGCGACGCCGCGTGGTCCTCCACCGTCTCCCCGGGAAAGCCCGTGATGATGTCGGTGGCCAGCACGAGCTCAGGGAGGGTCTCCCGGGCAAGCTGCACGAGCCGGCGGAACTCCTCCACCGTGTACCCGCGCCGCATCCCAGCGAGGACCCGGTCCGACCCGGACTGGACGGGGAGGTGGAGGAAGCGGAAAGCGCGGGGATTGGCGGCGATCGCCCGGAAGTAGTCTACCGCGATCGGACGGAGGGTTTGCGGACTCATCATCCCGACACGGAACTTGAACTCCCGCGCCGCGGCGAGGCTTCCGAGCGCTTCCACGAGCCTCGGCAGGCGCGGGGCGTCCGGACCCCCTTCGGCCCCCCAGCAGGAGGTGTCCAGAGAGCTCAGCCGGATCTCCACCACCCCCTCCTCCAACGCCTCCGAGACCCGGGAGAGGACCTCCGGGAGGCTCCGGCTCGCGAGCCTTCCCCGGGCGAGCCGGCTGAAGCAGTAGGAACAGGCGCTGGCGCATCCCTGGTTGAGCGTCACCTCCCGATGGACCGCCCTTCCGCGAGAGGCACGGTCCTCCACCGAGACCGACCGGGGCGACGGTCCGGAGAGGCTCTCGAGCAGACGGGGAAGCTCTGCCTCGTCCCGGAGCGGAAGGAAGTGTGTCGATCCTCCCGCGGGCGGCCCGACGAAGCGCGACCTCCGTAACGGGACCATGCATCCGGTGACGATGGTGTGGGGGACCGTCCGCGTGAGCTCCCGCCAGCGCTCGACCATGCGGTCCTCGGTGGGGCCGATCACCGCGCAGCTGACCAGCACCCCCACGTCCGCCGACGAGGGCTCCGAGGTGAGGACGTGGCCGGCCCGGATCGCGAGCCGCCCGAGCTCCTCGGCCTCTCCCTGGTTCTGCGAGCAGCCGTAGGCCTCCACGTAGACGCGCATGGAAGGCCGGACCCGGCCCCTCCCTCAGAAGGTGGTGAGCTTCCCGGTGAGGAGCTTCTGCGGGACCGTGTCGGTCCGGGAGAGCCAGCGGTCCGCCACGTCGCGCGCCAGGGGCTCGACCTTGGAGAGGGGGATACCCTCGGCGGGGAGGACGTTCAGCGCAGCCACCAGGGGGCGGTCGACCGGCTTTCCGATCTGGGAGAGGATCCGCACATTGACCTCCCGGACATCCCCTCCGGCCTCCTTCACGACGTCCCGGGCGATCTCGTTGGAGAGCAGGTTGTAGATCTTGCCCACGTGGGTGATCGGGTTCTTCCCGCTCGTCGCCTCCATGCTCATCGGGCGGTATGGGGTGATGAGGCCGTTGACCCGGTTCCCCCGTCCCGTGGAACCGTCGTCCCCGTTCTCCATGGAGAGGCCGGTGACGGTCAGGTAGTAGACGTCCTTCGCCGGGTTGTCCCCGGTGTTCACGGCCACGCTGAGCTCCCGGTGGGTCAGGTCGGCGGCGTGACGGACCACCTCCTCGCGCAGCTTCTCGAGGGTCTCCCCGTAGGCCTTCTTGTCGGCGATCTCCCGCCCGACCATGGCCGCGGCCACCGTGAGCGTCACCGCGTCCTTCTGACGGCAGCCCATCACCTTGACGTCCTCCCCGAGGGCCGGGAGCTTCTTCTTGAGCTTCAGGGTGAGGAAACGCTCGGTCTCGAGGACCAGGGTCTCCACCTCGGAGAGGGGGGCGTAGCCGCAGCCGAAGGAAGTGTCGTTGGCGAGGAACCCCTCCCCCTCGAAGACCCCCCGGAGGTCCACGGACCCCTGCCCGATCCGGCAGTCGAGCTCGATGTGCTTGGCGATGTCCAGGTGGGAGCAGACGGACTTGAGATAGTCCCGGGCCGCGTCCATGGCGACCTGGCGGTAGGGCAGCTTCTCCCCGTCGACCTCGGTGGTGGCCCGTCCGACGAGGACCACGTAGGCCGGCTGGGTGACCTTCCCTCCCCCGAAGGAGGGGACCGCCTGACCGCCGACGATGTGGGTCTCGTCGGTGTTGTGGTGGAGGATGCGGCCGAAGGAGTCGAGGTACATCCGGGAGAGCGCCCGGCTCACCGCCTCGGAGATCCCGTCGCACAGGCTGTCCGGGTGGCCGAGCCCCTTGCGTTCCACCAGCTCGATCGGCTGGTCCTCGATGAACGGGCTGTTCAGCAGATCCACCGAGATGTTGCGCTCCCCGAGGGCCATGCGCTGGCCGACGAGGAAGTGTGTTTAAGCGTTTCGCAGAGCCCCCGGCGCGCCCCGCCTGACGGGGGATTGCACGCGCCTTCCCCTCGTGGGCGCGGGATGCAACGCTCTTCCCGCCCTTCGGCCGCCCCTCGGGGCCTTTCCGCGTCGGGGCGACCCTCACCCTTTAAGTCCGTCCGGAGGGCTCCCTCCCCCGGCTCGGTCGCGGGTCCTCGGCGGGGCCTCGCCCCGGCTGGTCATGGAAACGAACGATCCTTCGGAGATCCCCCCGAACGGCCTGACCTCCCCTTCGCAGAAGGAGGCGCCCGGCCCCGAGCACCGCGAGCCCCCTCCGTCGGAGGCGGACCCGATCGACGAGATCTTGCGGCCCCGCTCCACGCTGTACAAGGGGAGCCTCGAGCCCCTCCAGGAGCACTACGTCCCCCCCCGGCTACTCCACCGCGATGAGGAGATACGTCGGGTGCTCATGGTGCTCCGGCCGGCGCTCCAGGGGGAGATCCCCTCCACCCTCCTCATGTACGGCAAGGTCGGCACCGGGAAGACGGCGGTGGTCACCCAGGTCCAGAAGGAGCTCTCCCGCCGGGTCACCCTGGAGCACCCGGTGACCTTCCTCGGCGTCAACTGCGCGAACGTGGACCGCAACTACGCGCTCCTCCAGTCCCTCGGCAACGGGCTCGTCGAGCTCCTTCCCGGGGAGGAGACCATCCCCACGGGCTGGTCGCAGGACCGGGCGTACCGCACCCTCTGCTCGCTCGCGGACAAGCGGGGGGGCATCCTGCTCATCATCCTCGACGAGATCGACAAGCTCGCGGGGACGGAGGCGCTCTACCTCCTGGCGCAGATGAACCGGGACCTCAAGCGGGCCCGGGTCTCCATGGTGGGGATCTCCAACGACCTCAAGTTCACCGAGCACTTGGACGCCCGGGTCCGCAGCCGCCTCAGCCAGGAGTCGATCATCTTCCCCCCCTACAACCAGGCCCAGCTGCGCGACATCCTCAAGGAGCGGGCGAAGGAGGTCTTCCAGGAGGAGGCACTCGATCCGGATGTCCTCGACCGGTGCGCCTTCTACGCCTCCCAGGAGAACGGGGACGCCCGCCGCGCCCTCGCCCTGCTCCGGCTCGCGGCGCAGATCACGGACCGCTCGCACGGCCAGCAGGTCCGCGCCGAGCACGTGGTCCAGGCGAAGAACACCCTGGAGCTCGACCTCATCGTGGAGTGCGTGAAGACCCTCGCCCCCCACTGCAAGATGCTGCTCTGGGTGGTCATCTCCGGCTATGAGCGCCGCCGCGCCGGGGTCACCATGGGGGAGGCGGTCAAGAGCTACGAGTCGGTCTGCCACCAGCTGGGCATCTCTCCGCTGGTGGCGCGTACCCTCGCGGACTACGTCTCGGAGCTCGAGACCCTGGGGCTCGTCCACGCCGAGATCTTCTCCGGCGGGCGGAGGGGGCGCACCCGTCTCATCACCTCCGCGGTCCCGAGCCACGAGACCCTGAGGGCGCTCGAGGAGGACCCGCTGCTCCGCCCGCTCAGCCAGCAGCGGACCTACGGCCAGACGAGCCTCTTCCGCTTCGACGGGCAGAACCCCGGTCGGGGGGCTTCTCCGGGTTGATCCTTCCCTCCTCGCCGCCCCGGCCCCGGGGGTGGCGGGCGAGAGCGCGGGCGAGCTCGCGCAGAAGCCCCTCCACCGTCGACCGCCGGGCGTGGGGCATCAGCACGAGGCGCAGCGCCCGGGGCTCCTGGACGAGGCTCACGTCCCATCCCCGCTCGAGGAGCTCGGCCTGGAGGACCCGAGGGTCGGGATGGCGGAAGGCCACCACGTTGAGGCGGGGATCGGTCACGGGTTCGAGCCCCAGGCGCTTCCCTCCCTCGAGGAGCCTCTCCACCAGGCCCCGGAGGCGCCGGGTCTGCTCCCGGAGCCCCTCCCAGCCGGCCGAGCGGAGGGCGGCGAAGGTGCTCGCCACCGCGAAGGAGGGTCGCGTGCCGAGCAGGCCGCGGGAACGCGGGTCGCTGAGGTAGGGTGACGGGACCTCGATGGCCCGGGTCTCCTCCAGGTTCCGGAAGAGCAGGACGCCCGAAGGGATGGGAGCCCGTCCGAGCTTGTGGGGGTCGCTGGCGAGGCTCCGGACCCCGGGGAGGGAGAAGTCGAAGGGGAGACGCCGGCGCTCCTCCTCGGGAAGGAAGGGGAGGAAGAAGCCCCCGATGGCCGCGTCCACGTGGAGGGGCACCCCGGTCCGGAGGGCCAGCTCCGAGAGCTCCTCCAGCGGGTCCACGGCCCCGAGCTCGGTGCTCCCCGCGAGCCCCACCAGGGCGGCGGTGCGCCGGCCGATCGCCCGCCGGGCCTGGCGGACGTCCATGCGGCCCGCGGCGTCGACGCGGACCCAGCGCGCTTCCAGCCCGAGCAGGTCGAGCGCCTTCACGAAGGAGAAGTGCGCGCTCCGGGGGAGCACCACCTCGCGTCCCCCGGTGAGGTTCCGGAAGGTCCACAGGGCCGTCACGTTCGCCTCGGTCGCCCCGCTGACGAGCCATCCCCCCGCCCCTTCCCGGGGAGCGTGGTAGAGGGTGAGGAGCTCCTCGACGAGCTCCTCCTGCAAGAGCGAGGAGCCCGGGCAGAGGCCCGGATTGCCCAGGTTGGCGTTGCGGAAGGGATCGATCCAGGCCCGACCGGCGGGGGCGGGCTCGGTGCACAGGCTCCCGAAGATCCGGCCCCGGGTGAAGTCCCAGTCCGACCTCCGCGCGCGCTCGAGGCGCTTCCGGAGCGCCCGGTCCGACCAACCGCGCTCATAGCGGCGGGGCCCGGCCGGACCGGCGCCGGGCAGGGTTCTCACGGGGAGCTTTCCTCGGGGACCCGCTCCGACGGGGCCCTCTCTCCGACGGGGGCGCGGGCGGCTCGCCGGGCGCGCTGGAGCAACCGGAGCTCCCGGAGGTCCTTCTCGAGCTCGCGCATCTCGCGGTTGTAGCGGCGGAGCCGGACGTGGAGGATCTCGCGGACGGTCTCGATCTCCCGCTCGAGCTCCTGGTCGTTCATGCCATCCCTAGGCGTCGATCTGGGCCTTCTGGAGGCGCCCGGAGTAGTCGATGAAGACCGTCTTGATCTCCGTGAACTCCTCGATGGCCGCGCTGCCGGCCTCCCGCCCGCCGTTGCCGGTGTTCTTCACGCCGCCGAAGGGGAGCTGGACCTCGGCCCCGATGGTGGGGGCGTTGACGTAGGTGATCCCGGCCTCGAGCTGGTCCACCGCCTGGTAGGCCCGGTCCAGGTCGCGGGTGTAGATGGACGAGGAGAGTCCGTACTCGACGTCGTTGGCCACCCGGACCGCCTCGGCGAAATCCTCCACCGGGATGATCGAGAGGACCGGTCCGAAGATCTCCTCCTTCGTGATGCGCTGGCCGTGCTTCGCCTCGAAGAGCGTGGGGGCGAGGAAGTGCCCCTTCGCGTACGGGCCCCCCTCGAGCTTCCGTCCACCGGTCAGCAGGCGCGCCCCCTCCTTCTCGCCGATCCCGATGTACTCGAGGATCTTGCGCTCCTGGTCGGTGCTGGCGACCGGGCCCATCTCGATGGAGGGATCGAGCGGGTCGCCCACCCGGAGCTTCTCCACGCGCGAGCGCAGCTTCTCCACGAACTCCCGGTAGATCCCCTTCTCCACCAGCAGCCGGCTCGTGGCCGTGCAGCGCTGGCCCGCGGAGCCGAAGGCTCCGAAGAGCACCCCTTCCAGCGCCAGCTCCTGCCGGGCGTCGTTGAGGACGATCTGGGGGTTCTTCCCGCCGAGCTCGAGATGGACGTACTTCAGGTGGGTGGCGGCCCGAGAGTAGACCTCCCGTCCCGTCTCCACCCCTCCCGTGAAGCTGATGGCGCGCACGCGGGGATCGTCGACGAGGGCGCTCCCCACGGTCCCGCCGGAACCTGTGACCAGGTTGAGCACTCCTGGCGGGAGGCCGGCCTTCTCGTAGATGCGGACCAGCTCCGCCCCGCAGGCGGAGGTGTTGGAGGCCGGCTTGAAGACCACCGAGTTCCCCGAGATCAGCGCGGCGGCGATCTTCCAGTTGGGGATGGCGACCGGGAAGTTCCAGGGGGTCACGGCGGCGACCACCCCCTTGGGCTGCCGGACGGTCATGCAGAACTTCTGGCGGAGCTCGCTGGGAACGGTCTCCCCGGCGAAGCGCCGTCCCTCCCCGGCCATGTACTCGACGAAGTCGATGGCCTCCTGGACGTCCCCCCGTCCCTCCGCGAGGATCTTGCCCATCTCCCGGGTGACGAGCCTTCCCAGACGCTCCTTCTCCTGCCGGAAGAGACGCGCCGCCTCGAGCAGGATCTCCCCGCGCTTCGGGGCCGGGGTGGCCTTCCAGGAGGGGAAGGCCGCGACGGCAGCCGAGACCGCCTCCTTGACCTCCTGGGGGGTCGCGGCCACGAAACGGCCCAGCACCTCCCCGTTGGCGGGGTTCCGCGTCTCGTACCGATGCGCACCGGGCGGGACCTTCCACTCTCCACCGATGAACAGGCCGTATTCTTCCACCATGCTTGCGACCTCTGAGCAGTCGGTGCGAGACTTTCGGCCTAGATATCGTATACGCAGCCTCCCCCCCGTCGAGGAGAAACGCCTTAGCCTGAGGGGGGGCTAAGGGCCCCCCGAACGTGATCGATCTCGACCTTATCCGTAAGGACCCGGAACAGGTCCGGGCGAACCTCGCCCGGCGGGGCGACGACAAGGTGCTCGCGCTCCTCGAGGAGGTCCGGGCCCGGGACGAGGAGTGGCGGCAGGTGCACGGGGAGGCCGACCGCCTGCGTCGCCGTCGCAACGACCTCTCTCGCCGCCTGGCCGAGGCCAAGAAGGGCGCCGTCGTGGAGCCGGCGGAGCGTGAGGAGGCGGCCCGGCTGCCGGCCCAGCTCTCCGAGCTCGAGGGTCGGGAGCGCAAGCTGGAGGAGGAGCGCCGCGCCGCCCTGCTGCGGCTGCCGAACCTGATGGACCCGAGCGTGCCTTTCGGGAAGGATGACTCGGAGAACGTCGAGGTGGCCCGCTGGGGGACCCCTGCGCCCGCTGGCTTCGAGCGTCTCGGGCACGCGGAGCTCGCCGAGGGGCTCGGAGGCGCCGATTTCGAGCGCGGCCGTCGGGTGAGCGGGGCCGGCTTCTACTTCCTCACCGGGGAGGTGGCCCAACTCGACCTCGCCCTGCAGCGCTTCGCCCTGGACCTTCTGATCTCCCGCGGCTTCGAGCTGGTCCTGCCCCCGCTCGCCCTGCGCCGGGAGGCCTATCAGGGAGTGGTCGACCTGGGGGACTTCGAGAACGTCATGTACCCCGTCGCCGGGGAGGACCTCTTCCTCATCGCCACCAGCGAGCACCCGCTCGTCGCTCGCTTCCTCGGGGAGATCCTCGACGAGGAGTCCCTCCCCCTCCGGTACGTCGGGCTCAGCGCCTGCTTCCGCAAGGAGATCGGGGGTCACGGGGTGGACCAGAAGGGGATCTTCCGGGTCCACCAGTTCACCAAGGTCGAGCAGATCGTGTTCTGCGCGCCGGAGGACTCCGGACGGATCCAGGAGGAGCTCCGGGCGAACGCCGAGGAGGTCTTCCGACGCCTGGAGGTCCCCTACCGCGTCGTGAACGTCTGCACGGGAGACCTGGGCACGGTGGCCGCGAAGAAGTACGACATCGAGGCCTACTTCGAGCGCCAGGGGAAGTACCGGGAGGTGGTCAGCTGCTCGAACTGTACCGATTACCAGGCCCGGCGCCTCGGCATCCGGATGGGGCGGGCGGGAAAGCCGGGGAAGGGGGTGCCCCACACGCTGAACTCCACCGCCGTCGCCACCTCCCGCGGCCTCGCGGTGATCCTGGAGAACTACCAGCAGCCGGATGGGAGCCTGGTCATCCCGAAGGTCCTCCGGCCCTACCTGGGGGGCCGAGAGGTGCTGCACCCCCGGAAGCCCCGCGGGAGCTCCTCGTAGTTCCGTGAAGGTCGGTAGAAAGGCTGT
>JAKATE010000079.1 GCA_021828085.1 Thermoplasmata archaeon
GGCCCTTGAGCCCCTCCCGGCTCACCGAGATCACCCGGGTCTCACCGGTGGAGACGTCCACGAGGACCCCCCACCAGCTCTCCGGGCCCCCAGGGGCCACCAGGGAGAGGAAGTTGCTCCGACCCTCGGGGAGCAACGGTTCCTCGAGGACGGTGCCGGGCGTCAGCACCCGGGTAACCTCCCGGCGCACCAGCCCGCGGGCTTCCTTGGGGTCCTCGACCTGGTCACAGACGACGACCCGATGCCCTCGGCGGACGAGACGGCCCAGGTAGGAGTCGGCGGCATGGTGGGGCACCCCCGCCATGGGGACGCGGTCTGGACCGTCACCGGTCCGGCTGGTCAGCACGACCTCGAGCTCCCGGGAGAGCGTCTCAGCGTCCTCGAAGAACGTCTCATAGAAGTCCCCGACTCGGAAGAGCACCAGGTGACCCGGATACCGTTGCTTGACCCCCCGCCACTGCGACATCATGGGGGTCGCCTCGGTCATGGGAGCGTGCGCAGCAGGCCTAGGGTTATGCGGTTTGTCGGCGCCCTGGGCGGCGGTGACCCGTCGGTGAGAGGGTCCAAAGAGGCGACCCCCCGGTCCGTCCGGACCCGGCGGAGGGCGCGGGCGCTCCGGGAGGCTTTGCGGGACGGCGCCCAGGTGGTCCGGCGGAGCCGGAAGGTGAGCCTTGCCTCCTACGAGAGCGCGGAGCGCCGGGTGCTCAACGGAGCCCCGCAGGGGGCCGCCTGCTGGATCGAGCGCGCCGACGGGCGCGTGCTCCTCGTGGCCCCCCAGTCCCCCCGGGGGCCGGGTCTCACCTGGGAGACCCCCGGGGGAGGGGGCCGTCGCGGGGAGAGTGCACGGCAGACCGTGCGTCGGGAGGTGCACGAGGAGACCGGGGGCCGCCTGCGTGGCCTGCGCCTTTGGAAGCTCTTCGACGAGGAGCTCATCTCGCCGGACGGACGCCGGCTCCGGTGGCTCTTCTTCCAGTACCGGGCCCGGTGGGCCTCGGGCCGACCCGCCCCCGGGTCCCCCAGGGAGATCCGGCGAGTACGGTGGTTCCGACGGCTGCCGGCCCGGATGGCGTTCCGGGAGGATTGGATCGGGGCCGCCGGGTACGTGAGGGGCCCTATCCGAGCATCCGCGGGGTCCGCTCGCGGCAGTACTCGGAAAGGGCGTGGACGGGGGCTCGCATCGCCTCGATCCACTCGAGGAGCGGCCTCCCCGTAAGGCCCCGCGGGTCCTCCCTTCGCCAACGGAAGGTTGCGGCTGCGGCGAGGGGACCCGGGAGGTCCTCCGGCTCGACGACCACGACGACGACCTTGGAGAAGGATACGAGGGCGCTGTCCCAGACCCGCGGCTCGATCCCCGGCGGGGTGAGCCCCATGGCGCGGAGCGCCGAGCCTACCCGGGGGTCCGCCGGGGCCGCTCCTCCGATGGCGGCCGAGGTCGCCCCCCAGCCCCGAGGGGCGTCGGCGCTAAAGAGGGCCTCCGCGAGCCGCGAGGCGACCGCGTGGTCCGGGCAGAGGAAGAGCACCGTGGGCACGGTGGTCCTCCGGAAGGGGCGCCGGCGGAAGAAGCCTTTTCCAAGCGCTGAGGGGGAGATTTGAACTCCCGAGGCGTTACGCCACCGGTTTTCAAGACCGGCGCCCTGCCAGACTAGGCTACCTCAGCAGCCCCCCGGACCTCGGCCGGGTCTTTACCTCTGTGGGCCCGGGGGGGCTCCCCGGACATGCAGGCGCCGGGACGCTCCCGAACCTGGGGGGTTCCCAGGGCCGTTTTGAACCCGGGTGTTCAGCTTGGAGGGCTGAAATCCTACCACTAGATTACGCCTGCACACTCGCGGGAGCCGGGCGCCGCATCTGTCGCCCCTCGTTAAAACTTACCGCCTCCCGCTCAGCCCCGGGGGAGGTCCGCGAGGGCGCTCTGCTCGAGCGCGAGAAGCTCCCAGCGCTCCGGCTCCACGCTCGCGAGCATCTCCCGGGGCACCCCCAGACGGAGGAGTCCCGCCTCCCGCGGTGGACGCGGATAGACCGATGCCTCCGGGAGGAGGCCGAGCTCCCGGGCCACGGGTTCGAGCTCCCGGGACGGGGAGGCGACCAGGACGAGCTCCGGGTCCCCGTCCCGGACCCCCGCCCGGCCCACGGCCTCGGAGAACTGGTCCGTCCCGGCGAGGAAGCAGAGGAAGTTCGCCCCCGGATCGCTGAGCCGGGTGGTGCCGCGCTGTCGGGCCCTCTCCGCTCGCAGGATGGCGAGGGCGAGGTGCGCGGGGCCGGCCACCACTTCCGCATCGACGAGCTGGAGCCAACCTTTCCCCGGGGTCCCGCTCCGGTTGAGCTCGGCGAGCCGTTCGATCAGGAGGGCCGCGGAGAGGCGGGGATCCCCTTTGCGCACGCCGAGCGCCGAGAAGTTCGGATCCCCCACCGCCCTCACTCCCGCAGGAAAGCGATGAACTCTTCGCGGGTGCGGGGCTGGAGCACGTAGTTGGTCCGCCGTTCCTGCCCGATGGTCGAGGTCGGCGTGGCCCCGTAGTCATGGCCGGGGAGGACGACCGTGGCATCGTCGAGGTGGAGGACGCGCGAGAACAGGCTGTCGTAGAGCGCCCCGGGGTCCCCGCCCGGCAGGTCCGTCCGGCCGCACTCGCCGACGAAGAGCGTGTCCCCTGTGGCGACCCTCCCCTCGAAGAGGTAGAGGACGCTGTCCGGCGTGTGCCCGGGGGTGTGCAGGACCCGGATCGGGATCCCACCGACGGTGAGTTCCTGTCCGTCCTCCAGGGGGAGGTCCTGGCCCAAGGGGGCCGACCGGTACGCCCCCACCTTGGCGCCGGTACGGGCGCGGACCTCGTCGTTCCCGGCGATGTGGTCCGGGTGGCTGTGGGTGTTGAGGATGTAGCGGATCCTCAGCGACTGTTCGTCGATCGCGGAGAGGACCGGCTCGATCCCGAACGAGGGGTCGATGACGACCCCCTCGCCGCCTTCCCGGGCGGCCACGACGTAGGTGAAGTTCTGGTACGGCCCGACGACGAACTGTCTCAGCAGCATCACCCGCGGAGCGTGGGGCGAGGGTAAAGCGCTTCCCGAGCGTCAGCCGTAGGCCGGGTCGAAGTCCTCGAGGTCGAGCGTGCTGGGGATGCCGGTGACGGCGTCCAGGATGACGCGACCGTTGTGCCCCTCGAGAAGGAAATGGGGGACCCAGAGCGGGGAGCCGTCCCCCAACTCCACGTCCGACTCGCGCAGGGGGCGCACCTGCCGGTCGATGAGGAGGACCCCCCCCCTTCGCTCGGAACGGTCCTCCACCGGCCCGTGGCGGGCCCGGACCGCGGCGAAGGCGCTCGACCGGGCCTCGTCCAGGGAGCGCCGCTCAGGGTGGCGTTTCCAGCGGGGGCTGAGCTCGAAGAGGACCTCCCGGTCGTGACCCGCCCAGAACTGGGGATCGCCCGCGACGAGCGGGACGGCGACCAGACGGGAGGACCCGCCCTCCGCTCCCGCGCCGGTCCCGGGGGAGAGACGGTAGGGGAACAGGGCGAAGGGGACGAGCAGGTGACGCACCCGGTAGGCGCTCAGACGGGACGAGGCGAACTCCTCGGCGTCCTCGGTGCCGAGCCGCGGGCGGAGGTAGCGCTCGCGCTCGAAGAGCAGCGGGGGGAGGGCCGAGGGAGCGGCGGGGAAGAGGGCGGGCAGGGGAAGGGCGCGGTCGATGGCGGCGGGCGGGGAGGGGGGCAGGGAACGGACCTCCAGGATGCTGCCGAGTCGGGCGATGAACTCCCCCGGCGAGAGCAGGCGCTGTCCGGTCCGCGCCGCCTCGGCCCGGAGATGCACCGGGACGTCATGCGCGAGCACCAGGTAGGGCCCGTCGGCCTCGGCCCCGCTGGGGCGGGGATGGGGGAGCCGCCGCTCGGCCTCGGGGCCGTAGACCACCTCCCGCCCATCCACCTCCCGGTAGGCTCTCCACGAGTGGCCGTGGAGCGTCTCGAGCTCGAAACCCGCCTCCCGGAAGAGCCTTTCCAGCCAGGGGGGGAGGGGGAGGTCCTGCATCGTCCTCGGGCGACCGTCCGACCCCGCGAGAAGGGGGGTAGCGCCGGAACGCCGACCGGCCCCGGAGGGGCTTAAGGCCAGCGCTCGAGTGGAGGCGGAGGGCGGTCCTGTCAGCAGGAGGCTTGCCCGGGGTCCCCCGCCATTCGCAGGGGTTAAAGTCCGTCCCGGGATGCGAGCCGGTCGGATGCCCGAAGGGATCACCCTCAAGGTGGCCGAGGCGGCGCAGAGCGATGTCGGGTTCGGCCTCGCCCGGCTGGACCAGGGAACGCGCCAGCGGCTCAAGGTTGCGCCCGGGGACGTGGTGGAGATCCGGGGTCGCAAGGTCACCGCGGCGGTGGTGCAGAAGGCCCTCCCCGAGGACGAGGGCCGGGCGCTCGTGCGGCTGGAGGCGGTCATCCGCCGGAACAGTCGGGTCTCCATCGGGGACCGTGTGGAGGTCGCCCGTTCGGACTGCCCGCCGGCGGAGTCCATCACCATCGCCCCGATCTACTCCGGGGCTCCGAAGATGGACCTGGGGCCCGGGCTCGAGTCCTTCGTCGGCAAGGCCCTCTCCCGGAGGCCCTTCATCCGCGGGGACGTCTTCGTCGTCCCCGGCGTCTTCCTCATGGGGGGCTCGCTCCTCTTCCTCGTCGTCGGGACGAACCCCAAGGGGATCGTCCAGGTCGCCCCCACCACCACGATCACCATCCGGGAGGAGACGGTCAACGAGGTGGAGATCTCCACCCCCCGGGTCTCCTACGAGGACATCGGGGGCCTCCGGGACAAGCTCTCCCGGGTCCGGGAGATGATCGAACTCCCGCTCAAGCACCCGGAGCTGTTCGACCGGCTGGCCATCTCCCCCCCGAAGGGGGTGCTCCTCTACGGTCCGCCGGGGACGGGGAAGACCCTGATCGCGAAGGCGGTGGCCAACGAGGCGGGCGCGCACTTCCTCTCCATCGCCGGGCCGGAGATCATCTCCAAGTACTACGGGGAGAGCGAGAAGGAGCTCCGGGAGAAGTTCGAGGAGGCGGAGAAGCACGCCCCCGCCGTGATCTTCATCGACGAGCTCGACTCCATCGCCCCGCGCCGGGACGAGGTGGTGGGGGAGGTGGAGCGGCGCGTCGTGGCCCAGCTCCTGACGCTCATGGACGGCCTCTCCGGTCGGGGCAACGTCATCGTCATCGCCGCCACCAACCGGGAGGAGGCCATCGACCCGGCCCTCCGTCGCCCGGGGCGCTTCGACCGGGAGATCGAGATCGGCGTCCCCACCGTGGAGGGACGCCGGGAGATCCTGCAGATCCACACCCGGGGGATGCCCATGGACGCCAGCGACCGGGAGCGCGAGCGGCTCTTGGACGAGATGGCCGCGCTCACCCACGGCTTCGTCGGCGCGGACCTGGCCGCGCTGGGGAGGGAGGCCGCCATGCGGGCGCTGCGACGCTACCTCCCCGAGATCGACTTCGACAAGCCCATCTCCGTCGGGCTCCTCGAGCGCATGAAGGTCAGCCCCACGGACTTCCGCGAGGCGCTCAAGCAGATCGAGCCGTCCAGCCTGCGCGACGTGGCCGTGGAGGTCCCCTCGGTTCGCTGGGACCAGGTGGGCGGGCTCGACCGCGTGAAGGGCGACCTGCGCGAGAGCGTCGAGCTGCCGTTCAAGAACCCGCATTCCTTCCGGGTCCTCGGCATCGACCCTCCGCGCGGGATCCTCCTCTTCGGCCCCCCGGGCGTCGGCAAGACGCTCCTCGCCAAGGCGGTGGCCACGGAGAGCCAGGCGAACTTCATCTCGGTGAAAGGGCCCGAGGTGATGAGCAAATGGGTGGGGGAGAGCGAGAAGGCCATCCGGATGATCTTCAAGAAGGCCCGCCAGGCCTCGCCCGCCATCGTCTTCGTCGATGAGATCGACGCCATCGCCCCCCGGCGCGGACTGCAGACCTCGAGCGGGGTGACCGAGCGGATCGTGAACCAGCTGCTGACCTCGGTGGACGGGCTCGAATCCATGGAGCGGGTGGTGGTGCTGGCGGCGACCAACCGGCCGGACATCCTGGACGAGGCCCTGCTGCGGACCGGCCGGTTCGACCGGCTGATCTACGTCCCCCCGCCCGACCTCAAGGCGCGTCGGGCGATCCTCGCGGTCCACACCGAGAAGATGCCCCTCGAGGGCGTCTCCCTGGACGAGCTCGCGGCGCGGACCGACGGTTTCGTGGGGAGCGACCTCGCCTCCATCTGCCGGGAGGCCGGTCTCGAGGCGCTCCGGGAGAGCGCCTCAGCGAAGAAGGTCCTCCCCCGCCACTTCGATGCCGCGCTGCAGCGAGCCCACGCCTCCATCGACCCGGACACGCTCAAGTTCTACGAGGACTTCGCGAAGTCCACCTCGGCCCTGCGCCTCACGCGGCGTCGTGGGCAGACGAGCGAGGACGTGCTGTACCGGTGAGGGGAGGGGGCCAGGTCACGGGCGGGCGTGGGCGCCCGCGCCCCCCCTGCTTCGGCGACTCACGGCCAAGATATATTAAGGCCGTCAAGTTGGACCGCGCGTTCCTCGTCAGAGGAAAGTCTCTCCAAGGAGTGAAAAACGAATGAACTCCCCGGCGAATCGCGCGGTCTTTCTGGCCACCCTGGTCCTGGTCGTCCTGGGACTGATGATGCCGGTGGTCCAGGCTCAGTCGCCCAACGCGAACAAGCTCGTCGTGCGGGTGCTGCTGGACAGCTCCAGCACCCCCGCGCCTGCCGGGGTGAACGTGACGCTATACCAGGAGGGTACCGGGCTCCGGTGCAACTCCACCACGGGGATCGGAGGGCTCGCGCTCTTCGCCTCCAACGCCACCTGTAGCCTGACCCCGGGCTGGTACTCGGCGTGGATCGTCCCCCAGGTGGACACGCACCTCGTGCCCAACGAGTACGTCGTGCCGGGAGAGTCCTCCCACGCGAACTTCTACGCCTCCTCCAGCGTCCTCTCCTCCGGAGGCCCCGAGGACCTCACCGGCGTCTCGGTGAACGTCCTGGATGCCACCGTCCGGGGCAATGTGTCGTACAATGGCGCGCCGGTCGCGAAGGCCCTGGTGGAGATCCGGGACCCCTCCCAGGGGGGCTTCGCGCTCGCCAATGCCACCTTCACGGGGGGCACCTATTCCCTTCCTGCGCCGGTCGGCCACTGGGTCGTCTACGCCCAGGCCAACGTGCCCGGGGCGACGACCCCGCGCTACAACTTCACCGCCACCACGGTAGCCTCGGCGGGCGGTACGACCTACACCAACGTGAACATCACCCAGTACCTGGTGCAGGGCTATCTCAGCCCCACCCCCCGCTACGCGCTCACCAACAGCACCAACGTCACCCTCTTTGACGAGTCGAACGGCTTCGTCTACTCGGGCCTTTCCAGCACCGGGAACTTCTTCCAGGTGGGGACGTACGCCTCCCTGGCCGGTGCGACGAGCGGGGCGACGGGGAACAACTTCATCCTCTTCCTGGCCCCCCAGGGCTACACCACCGCCACCCGCTACCTCCACGTGAGCTCGGCCTCGCCCACGAGCTCGCTGGACGTGCCCGTCGCGAGCACCTCCTCGTCGCCCCCGACGACGGTGCAGACGACCATCAGCTTCCCTTCGAACTTCCGGCAGGCCAACGTGACGAGCCAGGTCGTTCGGACCAACGGCTCGACGTTCTCCTCGCTGCCGAACGCGAGCGTGGGCAACCTCTACGCCCAGATCGGGCTCGATTTCGGGTCCCCGCCGGCGGTCAACGCGACCCCGGCGGACTTCGCGGCGTTCCAGAGCTGGCTCGCCACTGCCGGCCCCGCCTACCCGGCGACAGCCCTCGGACTCGAAGTGAACGGGTCGGGCTTCATCGAGGGAGGCGCCTACCATCTGGCGTACACCTCGGTCCCCACTGACACCCATTTCACCAGCGGCCAGAGCCTCAACTACACCACCACGGAGAACTACACGCTGAACAGCACGCTCAAGTCCGGCTACAGCTCCTACACGATCACCCTGGGCTTCCGCTACCCGACCTCGAGCCAGGGGCTCTCCTACACCGTGAACCTGCCGCAGGACTACGTCCTCGCCGCCCACAGCGCGGCCCCCGCGGGGACCACGCTCACCCCCTCGGGCCCGGGCGGAACGTGGACGTCCTTCACCCTCACGGCCCTCCAGTCCCCCAACCGGTTCACCAACGCCACCGCGCAGTTCACCGTCTACAAGTTCCAGAACGTGAGCGCCATCGTGAACGCCACCTCGGGGAACTTCGCCTTCTCGAGCCACAACGTGCTGAACTCGACGCGTGGCAACTACACCGTCATCGTGGGCGCGGGCCAGAACACCAGCCTCTCGGCGGCGAACTCCATCGTTCCCTCCTTCTTCAACGTCACCACCTACCGGTGGGACTTCGGGGACGGGAGCTCCTGGCTCAACACCACCAACGCCAGCACCTGGCACTACTACACCAAGGGCGGCGCGTACCACGGGACCCTGACCATCATCGCCAACGGCGGACAGACCAGCACGACGAACTTCCTCGTCCTGGTCGCCGGGCAGCCTCCGGCGGCCCGGATCTCGACGAACGCCACCCGGGTTCATTGGCTCAACCCGTCGGACACCCTGGGGTACGTCTACGTGAGATCGGA
>JAKATE010000080.1 GCA_021828085.1 Thermoplasmata archaeon
CAGCTCCTCTACGGGGTTGTTCGGGCTCCCGGGTGATACGGGTGATTACCTTCTAGCGGGTGCGGCGGTAATCGTGCTTGCGGTCGCGGCTGTGGTCCTGCTCCGTCGCCGTCGTCGGTAAGGCGGTCCTCCTACGGCGGTCTCCCTCCAGCCTGATGGTCCAACCCCCCAACGGATGGGGTGGTCCGGATATCGGTGAACATCGAAGCGTTCCTCCACGCGCGACAAGATTGTTAGCGTCAGGGCCGTGGGGTTTCCCCCGGGTTCGCTGCGACCCGGCTGGGAGGCCACTCCCCTGTCACTTTCACGGATGCGGGTGCTGGTGACCCGTGGCCGCACCGATCGCCGCCGGCACCCCGATGAGGAAGTCCCCTTGCAAGATCCCCTTCACCCCCCGGAGATCCTCGGCCGCCGCTTGGATCTCCCTGCGGGTCCCTTCGAGGACCACCACCTCGACGCAGGCGTCCCCCTTCAGATGGACGTGCGTGGAGAACTGGATGTGCTGCCCCCAGCGATGTTGCGCTGAAGTGAGCCGCCGAAGGACATTGGGCTCGGTGTGGCGATAGAGGAGCATCACGGTCCCCACCGCGTCCGCCTCGGGGTCGGTCTCCTTCTCCTCGGCCAGCTCCTTGCGCACTAGGAACCGGATCGCGTCGGAGCGGCTGGGGGAGTTCCTCGCGTGGACCCAACGGTCCAGCGAGGCGAGGAGCTCGGGCTCCAGCGAAATGCCCAGACGGACCACGTACTGGCCGGCGCTCTTGTAGTGCCCGCGGGGGTGCGGAGCCTCCTCGGAAGCACGGAGCTTCGGGTCCGGACCAGCCCGGGGGGATCGACGAGGCACCATTGTTGCGGACGGCCGCGACCAGCGGACCTCGGGTCATAAGGTTGTGTCGGGAGGGGGGCAG
This sequence comes from Thermoplasmata archaeon, assembly GCA_021828085.1. Lineage (GTDB taxonomy): Archaea > Thermoplasmatota > Thermoplasmata > Lutacidiplasmatales > UBA184 > JAKATE01. The sequence continues at coordinate 906 of JAKATE010000080.1, forward strand.
GGGAGGCCGCTGGGGGTAGTGTTACCTTTGCAGATTACAGCATAACATAAATACCGGGCGAGACTGGTCTTCCCGATGGCGTCGGGCCGGCTCCAGGTCGGTGGGGTTCCCGCCGGCAATCCTTTCGTACTCGACGCGAAGGAGAAGCGAGGAGCGGGGCTGATCTACGCCTCCCTCGTCGGGTTGACCGTCTTCGGCTTCGTCTCGATCTTCCTGGTCGGGGAGACCTGGGGGATCTTCATCGGCCTGGGACTCCTGGCGTACACTCTCGGACTGCGTCACGGGATCGACGCCGACCACATCTGCGCCATCGACAACACGACGCGGAAGCTCCTGCAGGACGGCCAGAAGCCGTACACGGTCGGCACCTGGTTCTCCCTGGGGCACTCCACCGTCGTCCTGGCGATGCTCGTCGGGCTCGTCGTGGCCGCCCGTTTCATCCTGAGCAGCTACCCCACGTTCGCCTCCGTGGGAGCGGTGGTCGGCACCGCGGTCTCGGGTGGGTTCCTCTACCTCATCGCGTTCATCAACCTCCTCATCTTCGTCGAGGTGTACCGGATATTCCGTCAGCTCCGGGTCGGCGCACTCGACAACGCCCAGCTCGAGCGCCAGCTGAACAGCCGCGGTTTCATGAACCGCTACTTCAACCGGCTGTTCAAGTTCGTCAACAAGCCCTGGCAGATCTACCCTGTGGGGGTGCTCTTCGGGCTCGGCTTCGACACGGCGACCGAGGTCACCCTGATCGCGATCACGGTCACCGTCGGCACGGCGGCGGTCGGGTTCCCGCTGTGGGCGGTGCTCCTCCTCCCATTCATGTTCGCCTGTGGCATGGTGCTCACCGACACCTCGGACGGGCTCAGCATGCGCTACGCCTACGGGTGGGCCTTCTCCCACCCCATCCGCAAGGTGTTCTACAATCTCACCCTCACGCTCATCTCCGTGATGGTGGCCTTCATCATCGGGACCATCGAGATCCTGGGGGTGATCGCTTCCGAGTTCGGCCTTGCCGGGGGCTTCCTCGGCTTCTGGAACACCATGAACTGGCTCAACAACTCCGCCGGGCCGGCCGGGATCGACGTGTGGGGCTGGGTCGGGATCGGCATCGTCACCCTCTTCATCGGGACCTGGCTCGTGGCGATGCTAATCTATCGGCTGAAAGGGTACGAGACGACCGGCTTCGGCCCCCGCAACCCCTCCACCGAGACCCTGGTCGATTGAGCGACGGTTTCTGGGGGGTATCGGCGGGGAACGACCCCTCCCCTCTTTCTGTCAGGTCTGGGAGGGAGGGTCGCCCTACGTCCCCGAGTGGCCGCCGTTGAATCGAACGCTGCGCTCCCTGGTATATGGAGGAAGGGGTCACCCTCCGGGAGTTCGAATCCGGCGACCTGGAGACCTTCTTCGAGCAGGAGAAGGACCCGGCGGCCCGCCAGATGGCGGCATTCGCCTCGACCGACCCCGAGGACAAGGCCACCTTCCTCGATCACTGGGACCAAATACTCCACGATCCAGAGGTGAGGCTAAGGACCATCCTCTACCACGGAAGGGTCGCCGGTTACATCACGAAGTTCAGGATGTTCGGTCAACCCAGCGTGGCGTACTGGCTGGGCCGGAGCTACTGGGGCCGAGGAATCGCCACCCGTGCCCTCCAGTCCTTTCTCCACGAGGAGACCCTCCGACCGCTCTACGCTCGAGTGGCCGCCGACAACCTGGCCTCCGCGCGCGTGTTGGCGAAGTGCGGGTTCGAGGAGGTCGCCCGGGACCATGGTTTCGCCAATGCGCGGGGGATGGAGATCGAGGAGATCGTCCTGCGGAAGACCGAGTCCTGAGATCCGCACTGACCTCCGGGCCGCTGAAGGTCGGACTCGAGGTCCGACCCGCTGGGTGTCCTCGCCGTCGCTCACGGCTTGGCCCGAGCGGGACGGGGCCGAGAGCATCGCCTCAGGACCAAGAGCTCAGAAGGCGAGGTGAACGTTCCCCGCCGCCAGATTCGCCATGACGAAGATGAGAGCGATCTGGAAGGCCGCTTGGAGGCCCGCGAGGCGGGCGTTGAGAAGACCCCAGCGCCCCACCTTGGTGATGTCCGGGCGAGGCTTGCGAAGTTCGAAGACGATTCTGAGCTCGTTGGGAAGGAAGATCCCGATCCCCTGCACCACCAGGGCGATGACCAGGATACCCGCCAGCTGGATCGCGGGGTAACTGAGGTTGAAGATCCCCTGGTTCACCGCGAGATAGATTCCCGCGGTGATCGTGACCGAGGCGAGCGTGGGCATGAGGAAGAGCATCGTGGGGACCAGCCGCTGGACGAAGTCCGCCCGCGCCGGTCCGGGCATTCGGGCCAGTACCGGGCCGATGACCAGCCCCATGAATAGATCGATCCCTGTCCAGAGCCCGCCGCAGATGACGTGGACGTAGTCGAGGGCGATGAACGTGTTCAGCAGGATGGCAATGGTGGTGGCCCCGGCGGGGACCAGCACCAGCGGTAGAGAGCGCCAGGAGACCAGCGGGACAGCGGCAGGGCGCTGGAAGGAAGGGGCGACCGGTTCCGACGGGGTGCGGGTGGGCCCCGCCGCGGGGTACTCTCCGCTCACGTCCCCGCGCCGGGCCCCCGACCCTCCGGGGAAGACGTTGAGGGACCCGCACCTTCGGCAGTGCGCCAGGATCGGAACGTGTGCGTCGGCGTGGGCTCCTTCCCCCTCGCCGAGCGCAACGGCCCCACCCTTATCTTTTCGTCGTCTGGGCGACGGGCCGGCCCGGCAGGGCATACGACGGGTTCTCCCCGCGCGCCGCTATCCCCTCGGAGAGCAACGCGACGGGCCTCCCGGAGTTCCATATACGTCCCGGCGGCTGCTCCGGACATGGTCGGACCCGTTCTCGCCCATCTCAAGGTCCGCGGCGCCCTCCGAGAGCGCTCCGTCGAGCCGATGCTCCGGCGGCTCGACATGGTGGCCCGCCGGGGGAAGTTTCGCGGCCTCCTGCTGGACATCTCCAGCGGCGGTGGCGAGGTGGTCGCCTCCCACGACCTCTACCTCGGGGTCAAGAGGGTCTCCGCCGTGAAGCCGGTGATCGCCTCCATCGGGGCCATCGCGGCCTCGGGGGCGTACGAGGTCGCCGTGGCCGCCAACCGGATCTTCGCTTACGAGGAGTCGGCCGTCGGTTCCATCGGCGTCGTCATGCCCCACCTCGCCGTCCAAGGACTCCTGGGCAAGCTCGGGGTGGAGGTGGAGATGGTCCACCAGGGCCGACACAAGGACGCCTACCAGGGGCTCCGTCCGTTGACCGAAGAGGAGCGCCAGAAGCTCAACGCTTTCACCGACGTGAGCTACCAGTCGTTCATCGACCTGGTGGCCCGCGAGCGACGGATGACCCGGGAGCAGGTGCTCCCCCTCGCCACGGGGGAGTTCTGGAGCGGAAAGCAGGCCCTCTCGCTCGGCTTGGTGGATGCCCTCGGGGACCGCGGGGCCGCCTGGCAGGAACTCGGACGGGTCAGCGGAATCTCGCCCCTGCGCCAGTTCGATCTCTCGCCCCCGCGGCCGCTCCTCGAGAGGCTGCTCGGCGGACCGATGACCTCCTTCGGACGAGGTCTCGGGGAAGGCGTGAGCGCCTCTTTGCGGGAAGAGATTGTGGATCTGCTGCTCCCTCGGGGCCCGCCGTAGCCGGAACTTCCACCGCGGTGGACGGGGCCCCCGCGCGGCGTCGCGCGAGGAGATTACCTTGAAGCCTTCCGTCGCGTGGCGGGGTCCATGCCCCGCCGTCCACGACCGGTCGAAGGCCCGACCGCGGCCGACGTGACCCGTCGGTACATCGACGAGCACCCCTCCGTCCGGGACTGCCTCGGCCTAGACATCATCAACTTCACGGCCCTGGCGAGGCTCATCCAGCGGGAGAAGGGCCTCAAGAACGAGGAAGCGGTCACCGTCGCCTGCCGACGCTACCAGCGGCAGATGTCCCTGTCCACTCCGCAGGACGAAGCGCTCCTCAAGGTGGTTCGCGGAAGCCGCCTCGAGGTGAGGACCCGGGTGGCGATCATCACCACCCGCAACGACTGGGAGGCCCTGCTCAAGGTCGACGCCATCGCGGGAGAGCTCCTCAAGGACCGGCGGCACCTGCTCCAGCTCATCCAAGCCCCCAGCGCCCTCACGGTCCTGCTCGAGGACGATCTGCTCGCGGACGTCCTTCCGACCCTCGGGAAGGACTACGTCCTGGGGATCTCGCGGGGCTTGGCCGCCCTCACGGTCCGCTCGCCCAAGACGATCATGGAGGTCCCCGGGGTGCTGGCCTTCCTCTCCGCCGCGCTCTCCCGCCGGGGCATCAACTGCCTCGAGATCGCGAGCTCTTACACCGACAGCACTTTCGTCCTGCGGGAGCGCGATCTGCTCAACGCCTTCCAGGTCCTCGGAGAGCTCATCCATCCACACCCCGGGGACGACGGGGAGGACCCCGAGTCGCTCCCACGACATCCCTGACCCCTGCGGGACCCCGGACCCGGGGCGCATCGGCCACGGGACACGGGGACGGCTGGGGTACGAGACGGGACCGCAAGGCTACCCGGGGGACTCAATAGCCAAGAGCCGACCCCCCTCTGCTTCGTTCCGGAGGCCCTACCGTTCCCGGAGTCCTACGAGCGTGCACGACGTCGCGATAGTCGGGGCGACGGGGTACCTGGGCGGAGAGCTTGTCCGCCTGATCACCGAGCACCCAGAGATGCACCTCGCCGCGGCCGTCTCCTCCAGTGCCGCCGGCAAGCCCCTTTCGGAGGTCGTCCCTTACCTCGGAGAAGGGACCGATCTCATTCTCCAAGCCGATTCCGGCTCCGTGGACGCCGAACTCGTCTTCCTCGCCCTCCCGGCCGGGGAGTCGATGAAGCTGGTCCCGGACCTGCGCGCGCGCGGGATCAAGGTGGTGGACTTGGGCCCGGATTACCGGCTCAAGGATGCGAAGGTCTTCGCGTCCACCTACGGACGCACCCACTCCGACCCGGAGGGCCTCGCCCAGGCCGTCTACGGGCTGCCGGAGATCGCACGCGAGGAGATCCGGTCGGCCGAACTCGTGGCGAACCCGGGCTGCTATCCCACTTCGGCCCTCCTCGCGCTCGTCCCCCTCGCGAAGGACCACCTCCTCCCCGGTCAGGTGGTCATCGATGCGAAGAGCGGTAGCTCCGGGGCCGGGGCCCAGCCTAGCCCTTCCACCCATCATCCGGTGGCGGGAGCTTCGGTCAACCCTTACGGAGGAGGACACCACCGGCATCTGCCGGAGATCCAGCAGGTGCTCTCGGCGTACGGAGAACTGCCGGGTCTGACCTTCAGCCCGCATCTGGTCCCCCTCGTGCGGGGACTGCTCTCCTCCATCTATGCCCCGGGGATCGCCTCAGAGGCCTTCGACGCGTGGGCGCCGGCCTTCCAACGCTTCTACTCGGGCCAGCCGTTCGTTCGCCTCGGACCCGTGCCCCGCCTCCCCTGGGCCGTCGGCTCCAACCTCTGCCTGATCTCGGTCGAGGCTTCCCCGCCTTCCGGCGTGGTCTACAGCGCCATCGACAACCTGGTCAAGGGAGGAGCCGGGCAGGCGGTACAGAACGGGAACCTGATGCTCGGGCTCCCGGAGACCACCGGCCTCACCCGGGGAGGGCTCGGCCCATGAGCGCCCTTCCCCCCGGCATTACCCTGCCCAAGGGGTTCCGTGCCGAAGGCCTCTCTTCGGGGATCAAGCGCTCCCTGCGCCCGGACCTCGCTCTCTGGACGAGCGACCGCCCGGCCGTCGCGGCCGGGCTCTTCACCACTAACCGGGTGAAGGCCGCGCCGGTGGAACTTTCGGCTGAGCGCCTGCGCGACGCGCCCGACCAGGCGCGGGCCGTCGTGGTCGTCTCCGGGGTGGCCAACGCGCTGACCGGCCCGGTGGGTCGGCAGGACAGCCTCGACGTCATGGACGCTACCGCCCGCGCCCTGGGCATCCCACCTTCTTACGTCCTCCACGCGGCCACGGGGATCATCGGGCCGCGGATCCCTGTCGCCAAGGTGCTCGACGCGCTCCCCCGGGCGGTCGCTGGCCTCTCCACCGGGTACGAGGCGGGACATCGCGCCGCGCAGGCGATCCTCACCACCGACACCGTGACCAAGGAGGCAGGCGCCACCGCCCATCTCGCCGATGGGACGAGGGTGAGGGTGGGGGGGATGGCGAAGGGGAGCGGCATGATCGCGCCGGCGATGGGCCCGCTCCACGCCACCACGCTCGCGTTCCTCACCACCGATGCCCGGGTGAGCGTCCCGGGCCTGCAGCAGATCCTGCAGCAGGGGACGGACCGGACGTTCAACATGGTCAGCATCGACGGGGACACTTCCACCAACGACACCCTCCTGGCCCTCGCCAACGGGGCCGCCGGGGGCCCGCTCGCCGACGACGACCCGGCCTTCCGCGAGGCGGTGGGAAGCGTTCTCGAGCAGCTCGCCCGGGCGGTCGCCCGGGACGGAGAGGGGGCGACCAAGCTCCTCACGGTGAACGTGCACGGCGCCCAGGACATCGCCGAAGCGCGGCGGGCCGCCCGGGCCGTGGCAAGTTCGCTCTTGGTCAAGACCGCGCTCTTCGGGGCGGACCCCAACGTCGGCCGCGTTGCAGCCGCGCTCGGCTACTCGGGGGCGTACTTCGACTCCGGCGACCTCGCCGTGGAGCTGGTCGACGGCCGCAAGCGCTGGCCGCTCATCCAGGGGGGCGTGCCGGCCCCCGGCTTGGAGAACGGGGAGGGGAAGCGCCTCCACACCGTCCTCCAGCGCCTGGAGGAGGTCGTGCTGGAGATCGGGCTGGGACAAGGTCCGGCCCGCGCGACCGCCTGGGGCTGCGACCTCTCCTACGCCTACGTGCACATCAACGCCCAGTACCATACATGAAACGCAAGGGAACGCGGGCGGGCGCGCCCTGGGTGATCAAGATCGGCGGCCGTGAGCTCGAGGCGGGGCCGGACCTGGAGGTGCTTTCGAACTGGCTGGCCCGCCTGCGCCGAGAGGAGAACGTCCCCCTGGTCGTGGTCCACGGCGGGGGGGACGAGATCTCCCGCTGGGCAAGCCGGCTCGGCATTCCCACGGAGAAGGTGGACGGGCAGCGGCGCACCACCCCCGAGCTCCTCACGGTCGTCGAGGCGGTCCTCACCGGGCCGGTCCAGCAGCGCCTCCTCTCCTCCCTCGAGAGGTCCGGCCTCCACCCCCTGGGGACGACGGGGACCTCCGGACCCCTGGTGGAGGCCCGCGTGGCGTTCGATGGACGCCTGGGCCGGGTCGGCGAGCCCTCCCGGGTCAACGCCGAGTGGCTCGAGACGTGGCTCTCCCAGGGACTCACCCCCGTCCTCGCCCCCCTCGCCCGCGCCCCCGACGGGGGGACGCTCAACGTCAACGCCGATCTCTTCGCCGGCGCGGTCGCCGGCGCGCTCCGCTCCCCGCTGCTCCTCCTCACCGACGTCCCCGGCGTCCAGGACGCCTCGGGGCGCTACCGTGTCTCCCTGGACGAGACCCAGGCCCGAGGTCTGCTGACCGTCGGGGCGGCCCGCGAGGGGATGATCCCGAAGCTCAACGCCGCCCTCTCCGCCCTCTCGCAGGGCACCCCGTGGGTCGCCATCGGTCAGGCCGGCGCGGCTCCCTCCGAGCCCTTCCTGGGGACCGGACTACCGGGCCCGGTCC
>JAKATE010000001.1 GCA_021828085.1 Thermoplasmata archaeon
TCTGGGTCATCCTGACCCTGCTCGCCCTTGCGGGGATCGCCTGCGGGATCCTCGGCTACAGCTCCTTCGCGAGCGCGCTCGGGGGACAGGCCGTCCTCCTCATGACCGTCCTCGGGGCGCTCGGCACCGCGGGATTCCTGTTCTTCCTCTATCTCACGCTCGGGGTGCTCTATCGGCTGGACCGCCTCCGCCACCCGCTCTCGCGCCGTTTCCGGATCTTCGAGTGAGGAAGGATGCGTAGCGGTCTGGTCCTCCTGGGCGTCGTCCTTCTCGTCGTCGGCGGCGCGCTCCTCGTCTCCCCCGCCCATCCCACCTTCAGCTTCGAGGTCACCGGCGTCCCCGCCGGCTCGACCGGCCCTCAGCCGATCAATCCCTCCCAGGTGGTCGGCTACAGCGCCCCCTACGGCCTCGGGCAGGACGTGGTCTACAACGTGAGCTGGGTGAGCAACGACAACACCACCGTGATGCAGGTCTTCTCCTGCGGAACGGATCCCTCCTGCTCGACCCTGGGACCGCGCCTGGCCGTCCTGGGGGGCGCGTCGAACGGCTTCCAGCTGGACGTGGCCCCGGGGCAGTACTTCTACGTCAACAGCTCGACCCCGCTGACCAGCCCCATCTCCGTCACCGTGACCGGTTACGCCCAGGGGGTCCTCGGCGAGATCGGGCTCTTCCCCTTCGCGGCGGGGGCCTTCCTCGCCCTCGCCGGCTCGGTCACCTACCCGTCCGGGGTCGACGTCCCGGAGGGGCTCAGCCGCAAGCTCGACTACTACCTGGGGGGGATGATCCTGGTGCTGGCCGGCGAAGGGGTCCTCGCCGGCTTCGTGCTCACCCTCCCCCCGCTCACCACCCCGGGCGTCGAGAGCACCTTCGGCTTCGCCCTCGGGTTCATGGCCCTGGGGGGAGCGCTCCTCTTCCACGTCGTGGACGTGATCTACCGCGGACGGGATATCGCGGCCCAGAAGCTGGCGCGCCGGAGCACGCTACCGCGGTGGTTCCGCCGCTACGTGCTGCGCTGGCTGGTGACGACCGACCACAAGGAGATCGGCCTCCTCTACATCGTCTTCGCCTTCCTCATGTTCTTCGTCGGCGGGACCTACGCGATCCTCATCCGGACGGACCTGGGGATCCCGGCCTTCGGGATCTCGGCGAGCCAGATCGGCATCTCCGCGGACATGTACTCCACGCTCTTCACCGAGCACGGGGTGATCATGATCTTCCTGTTCATCATGCCCCTCATGTCGGGGTTCGGCAACTACCTGCTCCCCACCATGGTCGGGGCGCGGGACATGGCCATGCCCCGGCTCAACAACTACGCCTTCTGGCTGCTCCCCCCGGCGGCCTTCCTCATCCTCATCTCCAACGCCAACGCGGGCTGGACCGGCTACGTCCCCCTGGCCACCCTCGAGCCCGGCCACGGCATCGATCTCTGGATCGCGGGGCTCCACATCCTCAGCGTCTCCTCCATCCTCGGCGCCGTCAACTTCATCCTCACGGTGGTGAAGCACCGCGCCCCGGGCGTGACCTACTGGAACATGCCCATCTTCGTCTGGTCGGTGTTCATCAACAGCTTCCTGGTGCTCGCCGCCATGCCCTCGCTCTCGGTGGCGCTGAGCATGATCCTCTCCGACCGGAACTTCGGCACGCACTTCACCTACGCGGTGAACGGCTCGCCCCTCGGGGGGCCGCTCATGTACCAGAACCTGTTCTGGTTCTTCGGCCATCCCGAGGTCTACATCCTCATCCTCCCGGCCTTCGGTCTCGTCTCCACCGTCCTCCCCAAGATGGTCCGAAGGCACCTCTTCGGCTACACCGCCATGGCCCTCGCCATCGCCGCCATCGGCATCCTCGGCTTCGTGGTCTGGCAGCACCACATGTTCACCACGGGAGAGGCCACCGACGTGCGCTTCACCTTCATGCTCACCACCATGGCCATCGCGGTCCCCACCGGGGTGAAGATGTTCAACTGGCTCGGAACCATGTGGGGCGGCCACATCCGCCTGGAGACCCCCACCTGGTTCATCATCGCCTTCCTGACCATGTTCCTCATCGGAGGGCTCTCCGGCGTGATGCTCGGGAGCATCCCGGTGGACTACCTCGTCCACGCCACCTACTTCGTGGTGGCGCACTTCCACTACACCATCCTCGGCGGCACGCTCATGGGCTCCTTCGCCGCCATCTACTTCCTCTACCCGATCATCACCCGGCGCTGGTACAACCAGGAGCTCGCCAACTGGCACTTCGTCCTGAGCTACGTCGGGGCGAACATGCTGTTCTTCCCCATGTTCTTCCTCGGCATCGCCGGGATGCCCCGGCGGGTGTACACCTACCTGCCGTACATCCAGACCCCGGTGGGGCTCAACTTCGCCCAGCTGAACCTGCTCTCCACCATCGGCGCGGGGATCTTCGGGATCGCGCAGCTGTTCTTCGTCTTCAACATGGTGATGAGCCGCTACCGCGGTACCCCCGCGGCGGAGGACCCGTGGGCGTGAGCCCCGCTTCCGAGGTCCCCCGCTCCGTCTGGGGCGACCGCTGGGTGCGCATCGCCTCCGTCGTCACCCTCGCCTGGACCTACGTGACCATCGTCGTCGGCGCGGACGTGACCGCCACCGACTCGCAGCTCGCCTGCGTGAGCTGGCCCACGTGCACCGGCCAGAGCCTGCTGCCCACCTCGTACACGGGGGGCGTCCTCATCGAGTTCACCCATCGGGTGGCCGCCCTGGTGCTGAGCCTGCTCATCCTCGCGCTCCTGGTGCTCATCCTCCGCTATGAGCGCCACCGCCGCTCGGTCCGGAGGCTCGGCGTCTTCGCCTTCGGGCTGTTGATCTTCCAGGCGGCCCTCGGCGCCGTCATCATCTTCACCCAGGCGGCGGCCGTGGTGGTCATCCTCCACCTGGCGGTCGCGACCCTCCTCTTCGCGGTCCTCCTGGTGGTGGCGCTCCTGGTGAACCTCCCTCATCTGCCCCCGCGGTGGCGCGTGAGCCTCTTCGGCGAGGAGGATGTCCGCGGATCCCCCGGGCCCTGAAACGGGCCCCTCGGTCCTTGCGCGGGATGGGCCGGCGACCCCCCCGGACTCCCCCGCGAGGCTCCGGGACTATCTCACGCTGACCAAGCCGGGGATCACTGGGCTCATCCTGCTCATGGCCGTGGCCGGCTTCTTCGCCGCTGATCCCTCCTACCCGCCCTCCTGGCTCTCGCTCGTCGAGCTGCTGGTGGCCGGCGGGCTCGCCTCCGCGGGGGCTGCGGCGCTCAACCACTGGTACGACCGGGATGTCGACCTTAGGATGAACCGGACGCGCCGCCGCCCAGTCCCTGCCGAGCGCGTCGGCCCGCGGGGAGCGCTCGTCGTGGGGATCTTCCTGAGCGCGCTCGGATGGTCCCTCGCCCTCGTCTGGCTTCCCCTGGAGGCCTTCCTCGCCATCGCCTCGGGAACCCTGGTCTACGTCGGGGTCTACACGATCTGGCTCAAGCGCCGGACCCGCTGGAACATCGTGGTCGGAGGCTACGCCGGGAGCGCCCCCGTCCTGGCCGGGGCCGCCGTCGCTGCGGGGCACATCGCCCTGGCCCCGGTGCTGCTCGCCCTCCTGGTCTTCCTGTGGACCCCGCCACACTTCTGGTCGCTCGCCCTCGTCCTCCGGGACGACTACGCCCGGGCGGACCTCCCCATGCTCCCCGTGGCGAACGATCCGGTCCGCTCGGGACGGAGCGTCTTCGCCAGCGGGCTGCTCCTCCTCCTGCCCACCTTGGCCTTCGCCGTCGTCCTCGGTGACTACGGCCTCTTCCTGGCCCTGGCCCTGGTCCTTGGCGTGGCCTTCGCCGGCCTGCTGGCCGGGCTCCTCCGGGACGTCAGCCGCAAGGTGGCCCTGCGGGCGTTCATCTTCTCCGGCTTCTATCTCATGGGGATCGGGGTCGCGATGGTCGTGAACTGGCTCTACTACCGCTGGCCGGGGGTCTGAGGCCGTTCCGGACGGCCTCCGGTCCACCGGAAGCTTATGGGGGCGACCCTCCCTCTCGCCGCGCATGGCAGAGGATTTCGGGGGCCTGAACCCGACACGGACCCTCCAGCGAGTGCTCGAGAGCCTCGGCTACCGCCTCGAGGGGCTTCCCTCCGGGCGGCGCGTACCGGGAGCGGACTTCTGGGTGCATACCCCCGGCTTCCCCCCCCGGGCCCTTCCGGTCTTCTCCTCCCTCGCCGAGGGTTCGCGCCCTCCGGAGGCACCGGGGTCGCTCGCCTCGCGCTGGGCAGCCGGGGTCCGTGAGGCCCGGCCCGAGCCCCCGTGGGGGACCATCCTGGTGGTGGAGGGGGAGGAGAACGCGCGCCGCCTCGGGGAGGACCTCTCCCGGACCTCGCCGGAGCCGGACCCGCTCGCGCCGTTCTTCGCCCGGATCCTCATCCGCGACCCCTCGGCCCTCGAGGGCCAGAAGGTCTCCTGGCGCTGGGCCCGCCGCAAGGTCAACGGCCGCGAGCTGCTCACCTTGGCGACCGGGACCTTGGTCGGGCTCGCCCAGCGTTCCCTGGCCGAGTCCCCGGAGGAGGGCTTCAACGTCGATTTGGTCGGGATGCTCCGCGAGCTCAAGGGGACTCTCCTGGTGGACCTGGAAGGCTCGCTCGGGGTCGAATCCACCGAGGATGCCCTCTTCCTGCTCTATCAACTGGCCCAGCGGTACGGCTACGCCCCGGGCGCGCAGGGAGGGGACCTGCACGAACTGCTGGTGAGGGCCCAGGGCCCGGCGAGCCGGCTTCCCTGGTTCGCCTTCTGAGCCTCCGCGGGCGGCGCGAGGAGATGGGCACGCCCCCCGGAACCCCGGAGCCCGCCTCCGGGGCCGCGGGAGAGCCGCTGCCGGGGGGGAGGAGCCCCCCCACGGGGCCGAGACTCGCCCCGGACTTCCCCCACTGGCGCCGTTCGCTCGCCTTTCTCACCACCAGCCGGATCCTCCGGAGCTTCGCCGCCGGCTTCCTCAACCTGGCGTTCCCTTACCTCATCCTCACCCAACTGCACGAAAGCGCGACGGTCCTCGGACTCCTCTACGCCGCCGGAGGGCTGTCCACGGCCGCCCTCGCCTTCGGCTTCGGGAGGTTCGGGACTCGGGTCCACCAGCGCTACGGCTACTACCTCGCCCTCGCCCTTCTGCCGGTCGCCTGCCTGCTGCTCACCTTCCCGGGCTCGTTCCCCCTGGTCGCGCTGGGGGCCGCCCTCGGCGGGTTCAGTGCCACGGGCTCGCTCGCGGGCGGGGGCGTGGGCGGGGCGGTCCAGCCCTTCCAGACCGCCATCCTCTCCGACCTTGTCCCGCCGGCCGACCGGACGCGCTGGCTCAGCGTACTGTCTTTCCTCAATGGGCTCAGTGCGGCCCTCGGTGCGCTCCTCGTGGCCGGTGTCTCCCTGGGAGAGCTCTTCCCTGTGGGTCTTGCCCTCTCGCTCGGCGCGCTCCTGTTGAGCCTCCCGATCGAGATCCGGGAGACCCGACGCGGCCATCGGCCCGCCTCCCGCTCCCGGCGCGCCATCCGCCGGTTCACGGCCACGGGAATCCTCAACGGGTTCTCCCAGGGACTGCTCACCCCCTTCCTGATCCCGTTCTTCCTGCTCATCTACCATATCCCGGCCTCGGAGATGGCCTACTACACGGCGGCGAGCGGGACCTGCGCCACCGTCGCGCTGCTCTTCGCCCCCTGGCTCGAGCGGCGGCTGGGCTTCGTCCCCTCCATCTCCTACACCCGGGGAGTGGGGGCGCTCCTCGCCATCGTGATGCCCTTCGTGAGGATCTTCCCGGTCTCGGTGGCGATCTACCTGGCCCTGCCGGCGCTCCGGGTCGCCGCGCTGCCGACGCAGACCTCCGCGCTCATGGGGATGGTGGCCCCCGCCGACCGGGCCGAGGCGAGCGGGACGAACCAGGCCGCCCGCGTCGCCGCGGCCGGGGGGGCCACCGCGCTCTCCGGCTTCACCATCGACGAGGTCGCCATCTCCGTCCCCTTCCTGGGCTACGCCGCCGCGGTCTACGCCAACGTCTACCTGTACATCCGCTTCTTCGGCTGGCAGGGACACAGTTCGGTCTACGACGAACCGGAGAAGGGGGAGGCGGGCTGATCCCCCGTCAGCCCCGCGGAGGGCCGGGGGGTTGTCGGCCCGGAGCGAGGGAATAGACGTCGTAGGAGAGGGCCGGGACGAAGCCGAGCTTCAGCAGCGGAGAGGGACGGCCCCCCGGGACGGAGAGGGCGAAGGGAAGCGTGGCCCCCGGGCCCTCCTCCCGGAGCACCCCGGCCACCAGCGCGCTCGCCGCCCCCCGGCCTCGGCTCTCCGGCTTGGTGGCGACCCCGTGGAGGGTGCTGCCGTAGGCGCTCCGGTGGAAGAGTCCAGCCGCCACCCACTCCCCTCCCGCGAGGGCCAGATAGGCGACCGTGCGGTCCCCCTGGTTCGGGTGGGACTCCGCCACGTCGAGGTATCGGACCAGTTCCTCGCGGAAGCGCTCCTCGGCGTAGAAGGTGGCGAAGTCCGTGCGTTCCTCCTCCCGGGCGGGGCGGACCTGGTAGCGTCCGTCCAGCTCCGGGAGGGGCTGGGGCCGCCAAGCGAAGATCTCCCGGGGAGCGCCCCCGCGCTTCTCGAAACCCTGGTCCTCGAGCGCCCGGACGAGCTCGGGCTGCGCCAGGCCGCACGGTAGCTCGAAGGAGGGCCGGAGCGCCCGCTGATAGTAGTGCTCGAGCGTCCGCTCGAGGAAGGCGCTCGTCCGCCCCCGGGAGACGCGGACGTCCTGGGCGTAGTTGAACCGGGGGACCGGGACGCGCTCGTTGACCACGAGGGTGGCCTCCGGGAGCTCCACGGCGTACCCGCCGAAGAGCAGCGCGAAGGCGCGGTCCTCGCGCAGCAGGCGCAGCCGCTCGGGAAGCCCGAGGGCCGTCGGGGAAGGGGGCTCGGGCACGCGGACCGGAACGGGTGCAGGGGGATTAGCGATTGCGCCCGGGCAACGGCCGGCCCGAGACCCTCCGCGCCTCCTCTGCGCACGCGCGGAAAGGAAGGGGGCCTAGGACAGCGGGGGCTCAGCGAGCGTCAGCTCGCCGGCGATTCGTCGTCGTCATCCTCGTCCTCTTCGTCGTCCTCGGACTCCTCCTCCCCGTCGCCCTCGGCCTTCGCGTCCTCCTCCTCCATCTCCTCCTCGAAGGCCTCGGCGCAGTCCGGGCAGAGGAAGACGGTACGCCCGTCATCCATGTCCTCGACGACGGTCCAGCCCTCCTCCTCGAAGCGGAACGCCTCGAAGGGGGTCGGACCCAGGAGCCGGAGATGGGTGGAGTGACGGCATCCTTCCATGCCGCAGGCGACCGGGAAGGATGCGCTCCGCGGCCCGGCCGGGTTGGACCCTCCCCCGGGCGCGCCGGACGGACCTCTGCCGCTCATGGGCGGACGAGGCGGGGAGCCCCACTTAAGGTTGGCTCTCGAGGTTCCGGTACGGCCGGCTCCACCCCGAACCCATTTCTCCCCTTGGGCCTGGGAGCCGACGTGCCGTCCGGAGAGCGGGAGGAGCCCGACGTCGCCGGGATCGTGCTCGTGGGAGGCCTGGGGACCCGGCTACGCCCGATCACCTACAGCGTGCCCAAGCAGCTCATCCCGGTGGCCGGCCAGCCGATCCTCTACCATGCGATGGACCTCCTCCCCCCCCGCGTCCGCCGGATCGTGCTCGCGTGCGGGTACAAGGCCGAGGCCTTCCGGGCCTACCTGGCCGCCCACCCGTACCGCCGTCCCGTCACCCTCGTCCCCGAGTCGACCCCACTGGGGACCGGCGGGGGGCTCAAGAACGTGGCCGCCGAGGCGAGCGACCCGTTCTTCCTCCTCAACGGCGACGTCATCGCGGGGTTCGATCTGGAAGAGCTCTGGGAGCTCCTCCAGGAGGAGGGGGGACTCGGGGCGATGAGCTTCCTCGAGGTGGAGGACCCGTCCCCGTACGGCGTGGCGACGTTCGACGGGCAGGGCCGGGTCCAGCGCTTCGTGGAGAAACCCCCCCGGGAGAGCGCCCCCTCCCGCTGGATCAACGCCGGTGCCTCGCTCTGGAGACGCGAGGTCCTCGGGGAGATCCCCGGGGGCCGGGAGGTGAGCTTCGAGAAGGAGGTCCTCCCGGGGCTGCTCCCCCGGGGCATCCTCGGCAAGTGCTACCGCGCCTGGTGGGAGGACGCCGGCACGCCGGAACGATTGCTCCACGCCCAGCGATTGCTCTTCGACCACCCCCGCACCGACCGCTTCACCCCCTCTGCGCGTCTTCCCGGGGCCCGGGTGGTCCCGCCCGTCGCCGTGGGACGCGGCTGTGCCGGCGAGGGGGCGACCGTGGGGCGCTACGTGACGCTCGGGGAAGGGGTGCGGCTCGGCGCGGGAAGCCAGGTGGAGGACTCCGTCCTCCTGGACGGGGTGACCGTGGGGGAAGGGGCCCGGATCGTCCGGAGCCTGGTCGGCCCGGGGTACGCTGTCCCGCCGGGGGCCGTGGTCGAGGGGGCCTGCCTCGCGAGGGTGGACCCCCCCGGCTGATCGGGCGTCCCGGGGGTCTCAGGCCCGGGCCGGGGGGACCGGGCGACGTGAGGAGGAGGGCGTCCGGCCCGCACGGGCCTCCTCGAGGACCGTCCGCGCCTCGGAGACCGTCAGGTGGTCGTGGACGATCCCCCGGAGGGCCTGGAGCATCGCCACGGGATGGTCGGACTGCCAGATGTTCCGGCCCATGTCCACTCCGTAGGCCCCGGCCTCGATGGCCGAGTGCGCGAGCTCCAGGACGGCCTGGTCGTTCTCCAGCTTCGGTCCCCCGGCGACCACCAGGGGGACCGGGCAACCCTCCACCACTCGGGAGAAACCCTCCTCGCAGTAGTAGGTCTTCACGACGTGGGCGCCGAGCTCCGCGCAGATGCGGCTCGCCAGCGAGAGGTAGCGGGAGTCGCGCTTCTGCAACTCCTTGCCCACCGCCGTGATGCCCATCACCGGCATCCCCAACTCCTCTCCCTCATCCACCAGGGTCCCGAGGTTCGTGAGAGAGCTGTGCTCGTGGGCGCTACCGACGAAGACGCTCATCGCCACGGCCGCCACGTTGAGGCGCACGGCCTCCCGCATCGAAGTGGTGAGGGACTCGTCGGAGAGGTCCTCGCCGACGATGCTGGCCCCCCCGGAGACCCGGAGGACGATGGGCGTGGAGGTTCCCGGGTCGACGCTCGTCCGGAGCACCCCCCGGGTGAGCGCGAGCGCGTCACAGAACGGAAGGAGGGGACGGATGGTCTCCTTCGGCACCTCGAGGCCGTGGGTGGGGCCCATGAAGTAGCCGTGGTCCACCGCCAGCATGACCGTGCGCTTCGTCGGAGCCGGGAAGATCCGGCCCATCCGGTTCTGCCATCCCCAGTCCATGGACGTCCTCGGGGGCCGGCGAGGCCGGGAAGGGGTCTAAGCCTTTGCGGGGACCGTCCGCCGGGTATGGAGTCCAACAATCCTCTCCCCACAGGGGAGGAGGCGAGGAGCACGGGGGGGAAGGGCGAGCGAGCGAAGCGAGCGAGCGCAAAGAGGGGCCGGCCGGGCCGTCAGGCCCCCGACGTCATGACGACCTTGAGCGTCCCCTGCGGAAGCGCCGCCTGGGCGAAGGCCCGCTCGGCCTCCTCGAGGGGGAAGCGGTGCGTCACCAGGTCCGCCACCCGGACCCGCTTCGCGGCCAGGAGCTCCAGCGCCCGGTTCGTCCCCACCTCGGTGGTCGCGTAGGTGGGGACCAGCCGTACCCCCCTCAGGTAGAGCTCCTGGGGGTCCGTCTCGAACGGTCGACCCCGCTCCGGCAGTCCGAAGAGGTTCACCGTGCCCCCGCGCCGGACCACCCGGGTGGCCTCTGTGATCGCCGCCGGCGCGCCGGTCGCGACGACCACGAGGTCGGGCCCGACCCCGGCGGTCCGCTCAAGGACCGTGCGTTCCATCCGCTCAGGATCCCGGGGATCGAGGAGATCGTCGGCTCCATCCGCCCCTCCGGCCCGGTCCCGGCGGTAGGCGGAGATGTCGGCCGCCCCGACCCAGCTCGCCCCGAATGCCCGGAGGAGCCTCAGGTAGATCTGGCCGATGGGGCCGAGACCGAGGAGGAGCACCCGCCGGCCCGAGACCGGGCCCACGGTGGCGAGCGCCTCCAGGCAGCAACCCATCGGCTCGATGAACGTGGCCTCCTCGTCGGAGACCTCGGGGGGGAGGGGCAGCACCGCTCCGCGCGCGACGTGCGTGGAAGAGACGCTGAAGACCTCGGAGAACCCGCCGGGGTCGATGTTGGTCCGCTGGAAGTCCGGACAGAAGGTCGGGGCGCCCGCGCGGCAGACCGCGCAGCTCAGGCACGGCACGTGATGATGGACGAAGACCCGGTCGCCGGGTCGGAAGGCCCCCAGGCCGTCGGCCACGGACCGGACCACACCGGCCGGCTCGTGTCCGATGCGGCCGGTGGCCGAGTAGTTCCCCCGGATCTTCTCCAGGTCGGTCCCGCAGATCCCGCAGGCGCGGAGGGCGACGGTGAGGCCGCCGGGAGGGGCCTCCGGCGTGGGGAGCTCCGTGAGGGAGATCCCTCCGGGACGCAGGAGCACCGCGTGCAAGAGGTCTCCCCGGGGTCGGCTCAGGCCCCGGCGGCGGCCCGGAGGGAGGCCTCCAGGATCTCCACGGCCTCGTCGATGTGCTGCTCCTGGACGATGAGCGGAGGGACGAAGCGGAGCGACGAGGCTCCGCAGCCGAGGAGGATGAGCCCCCGCCGCCACGCCTCGGTCTCCACACGGTCACGGAACTTCGGCGCCGGCTCCTTCGTCCGGCGGTCCTTGACGAACTCGGTCGCGGCCATGAGGCCGAGGCCGCGCACATCCCCGATGACCTCGTGGCGGTCCATGAGCTCCTCGAGGCGCTTCTTCAGGTACTGGCCCTGGCGCGTGGCGTTCTCGAGCAGGTGCTCGCGCTCGTAGACGTCGAAGGTGGCGAGGGAGGCGGCGCACGCGACGGGGTTCCCGCCGAAGGTGTTCGAGTGCGCGCCCTGGTACGGGTAGTCGAGCTCCCGGTCGAAGATGGCCGCCCCCAGCGGAAGGCCCCCGCCGAGCGCCTTCGCGGTGGTCACCAGCTGGGGCTTCACCCCGAAGTGCTCGATGGCCCACATCTTCCCGGTCCGCCCCATCCCGGCCTGGACCTCGTCGTCGATGTGGAGGATGCCGTGCGGCTCGAGGATCTTGCGGGCGGTGGAGAAGTAGTCCTTCGGGGGGACCAGGTAGCCCCCTTCCCCCATGACCGGCTCGACGATGAAGGCGGCCACATCCTCGGGAGGGAGGACGCTCGGGAAGTACAGCTCGTCGAGGATCTTCAGGCAGTAGAGCCCGCAGCTCGGGTACTCGAGCTTGTAGGGGCAGCGGTAGCAGTTGGGAGGCGGGATGTGCACCCCTCCGCCCATCTGCGGCTGGAACTTCCTGCGCTGCGCGGCCTTGCTCGCGGTCACGGTGAGCGCGCCCATGGTCCGGCCATGGAAGGCGCCGATGAGCCCCAGGAAGAGCGGTCGGCCGGTCTTGAAACGGGCGAGCTTGAGCGCGGCCTCGACGCTCTCCGTCCCCGAATTGACGAAGAAGACCTTGCGGTCCCCGCCCCCCGGGGCGATCTTGGCGAGCTTCTCCGCGAGCCGGGCCTGGACCTCGTAGTAGTAGTCCGTCCCGGCGAAATGCATCAGGCGCGCCGCCTGCTCCTGCACCGCCTTCACCACGGTGGGGTGGCAGTGCCCAGTGTTCAGCACGCCGACGCCCGCGGCGAAGTCCAAGAGACGGTTGCCGTCGACGTCGGTGACCCAGACCCCCTCCGCATGGTCGGCGGCGATGGGCGCGGTCTTGGTGGACGTCATGAGGAAACGCTGGTCGGTCTCGACGATCGCCTTCGCCTTCGGACCGGGGATCTCCCCATGGATCACCACCCCCCGGGCCGGGCGCTTCTCCGAAGGGCGGGCGGCGGGGGCTTGTTTCCGCGCAGAGGAAGCGACCATGGATGCCTCGGCTCGGGAGCGGGGGCCCGGTCTAAAAAGAGTTCGTGGACGCCCGGGCACACCTCCCCCGCGACCCCCGGCCTCCACGCTGAGAGCTCGGAGAGGGAGAAGGGGGTTCCCCGCCCGCTCACGCCAAGAGCAGGGCGAGGAGCACGGGGGCGAGGAGGGTGAAGAGGGTACCCACCGCGAGCGCGAGGGCCGCGGCATCCCTCCGCCCGTAGCGCGTCACGAAGTAGAGCGTCGTGTCCATCGAAGTGGCTCCCCCGGAGGCGGCGATGGCCGGCGCGCCGGCCCATCGACCGACCCAGGGAGCGCTCACCATGGTGAGGTCCTCCCTCAGGAAGTTCACCAGGAAGGCCAACGTCCCGGCCACCGGGGAGACCGCCTGGGCGACGGCCGGACCGGCGAGGGTGTACCAGCCGAAGGCCAGGGTGCTCGCGAAGGCCACTCTCCACGGCTCTCCCGTAAGGAGGAAGAGGACGACCGCCCCCGCCGCGGAGGCGAGGAGGCCGGCGAGGAAGGGCAAGGGGAGCTCCCGGAGCGCCTTCAGCTCGAGCTTCGCCTCCCAGCCGACGAGGAAGAGCAGGGCGAGCAGGAACACCTCCACGGCGGTACCGGCCGGTGCCCTCAGTCCCGGCGAGGCCGTGCCGACGAGGTAACCGATCACCACGCCCGCGACGATGGCCGCGGGGAGCGCCCAGGGCGAGCTCGTCCTCGGCTCGGAAGGCGCGCTCACTCGGTCGGCGCGAGGGCGACGGACGCCCCGGACGACCAGCACCGCTACCGCCAGCATCGCGACCGCGGCCCCCAGGGCAGGGAGGAGGAGTTGGAGGAGTCCGAGGGAGGGTTCGCTCGCCAGCGTGACGCCGAGCGCGCCGACGAGAAGGAGGATGCAGGCCCGGGTGAGCGCGGAGCACCGGGCGGGGAAGGGCCAGACCCGCCCCAACGCGAGGCCGAGCCCCAGGGCGCCCGCGAGCAGGAGTTCGCTGAAGGCCTCCATCCCACCGTCGGGAGGGACCTTCCCTCATCAATGAGCCGCTCGGCGCTCGTCCGAGAGGTTATCTGGGGACCGAATGTGGGGTCCGCGTGCGCGCTCCGTGGAAAGCCCCGAGCCTCCCTCCGAGACCTCCCATGCCCGCCCCCTACCCCTCCCCGCCTCAGCCCTACCCGCTGGGAGAGGACGAGGAGAGCCCTTTTCCGTGACGGCGGAACCGTCGGGTGCCCTGCCCTGACAGTTTCCCGCACAGGGAAGCCATTATATCGATTTTCCGATATCGGTAATCCGATATGTGGACGGGAGGGAGCACCGGACGGAGGCCTCGCGGGCTGCGCATCTGGGTCCTCCGCCTCGTCGGCAACCGCCCCCGGAACGGGGCCGAGATCATCCAGGACATGGAGGCGATGACCCACGGCTGGTGGCGCCCTTCCCCCGGTTCGATCTATCCCCTCCTCGAGCAGCTCACGGAGGAGGGCGTCCTCCAGCGCCGCCCCGATGGCCGCTACGAGCTCAGCCGCGAGGCCCGCGCGCAGCAGCAGGGCTGGAACTGGGGAGGTCTCCCTTTCCCCAAGCGGCCGGAAGAGGTCGTCCGGGAGATCGACGGGTACGTCCGCTATCTCGAGGACCTCCGGACCAGCGACCAGGCCGCCGTGAAGGACCAGTCCGCGACCCTGCGCAGGATCGCGGAGAGGCTCCGGGAGCTGGGGAACTGATGGACCCTGTCCGGACGGCCGAGACGCCTGCCCGGTCTCGAGCGGGTCCTCCCCCCGGGTGTGGCTAGGACCCCCCAGGAGGATCGACCGTGCCCGACGCGATCGTGGTGGAGAAACTGGAGAAGACCTACCCCGGCGACGTGCGCGCCGTCCGTGGGGTCTCCTTCGAGGTGCACGAGAAGGAGATCTTCGGCTTCCTGGGGCCCAACGGGGCCGGCAAGACGACCACCGTCTCCATGCTGACGACGCTCCTCAAACCGACCGGGGGACGGGCGACCGTGGCGGGGATCGACCTCCTGACCGATCCCCGGAGCGTCCGGCAGCGCATCGGCCTCGTCTTCCAGGAATCCACCGCCGACGACCAGCTCACCGGGGAGGAGAACCTCCTCCTCACCGCGGCCCTCTACAAGGTCCCCCCCGCCGAAGCGCGTCAACGCATCGAGAAGCTCCTCGAACAGATGAGCCTCGGCGCGGTCCGCCACCGGCTGGTGAAGACCTACTCCGGCGGGATGCGCCGGCGGCTTGAGCTCGCGGCGGGGGTCCTGCACACCCCCCAGGTCCTCTTCCTGGACGAGCCCACCCTCGGGCTGGACCCCCAGGGACGCGCGGGGATCGGGCAGTACATCCGTCAGATGCGCGACCAGTTCGGCGTGAGCGTCTTCATCACCACGCACTATCTGGAGGAGGCCGACCAGCTCTGCGACCGGATCGCCATCATCGACCACGGGGAGATCCGCGCCCTCGGGACCCCGCACGAGCTCAAGGACCGGATCGGGGGGGACGTGCTGACCGTGGTGCCCCAGAAGGAAGGCCCCGACCTCACCCCGATGCTCTCGGCGATCCCCGGAGTGCTCTCGGTCCAGAAAGGCCCGGACCGTTACCGGCTCAAGTCCGACCAGGGGGAGGCGATCACCCCCAAGGTGGTCCAGGCCTGCTTCGCCGCGGGCGCCCCCCTCGCCAGCGTCGCGCTCAAGCGCCCCTCGCTCGACGAGGTCTTCCTGGAGTTCACCGGCCGCGCCTACCGGGAGGAGGAGGGACCCTCCGCCACGGACCTCGCGCTCAGGATGAACACCTTCCGCGGGAGGCGCCGGTGACCCTGCGGGCCTTCTCTGCGCTCACCGGCCGTGAGCTTCGGCGCTGGGTGCGCACCCCCACGGCGATCATCGCCTCGGTGATGACGCCGTTCTTCTACCTCATCCTCTTCGGCCAGGCGTTCAACATCGGGAAGTTCCTCTCGGCCGGCCCTGCCTCGGAGACCCTGGCGGCCTTCCAGGGGGCGCCCAACTACTACTCGTACTTCTCCTCGGGAATGGTGATCTTCGTCGTGCTCTTCTCGAGCCTCTTCATCGGGGCGAACGTCATCTTCGACAAGCGGCTCGGCTACATCAAGAAGCTCACCGTCGCCCCGGTGAGCCGGTCCGTCATCCTCGCCGCCAACGTCGCGGCCGGGGTCATCCGCTGCCTCCTCTTCGGGGGCGTGGTCTTCCTGCTCGCCGTGGTCTTCACCCACGTCCCCGGGCTCAACGGCCTCACCACCACCGTGCCGGTGAGCGCGCTGGGGGTGATCGAGATCTTCCTCGCCATGGCCCTCCTGGCCGCGGCGTTCACCAGCCTGTTCGTCACCGTGGGGTACGTCATCGAGCAGGTGGAGGCGTACTTCGCGCTCATCAACCTGGTCAACCTCCCGCTGCTCTTCTCCTCCACCGCGCTCGCGCCGGAGACGATCATGCCGGGCTGGCTCAAGACCATCGCCAACGGGAACCCCGTGACGCTTTCAATCAACGTCCTTCGCGAGAACCTCTTCCCCTGGCAGGGATACTACAGCTACAGCCCCGAGGTCTACCTCGGGGTGCTCTTCGTCTTCGCCTTCGCGCTCATCGCGCTCTGCGTGGCGGTGACGCTCAAGACCCTCGCCCCCCGGTGATCGGCGGGGTCGGTCCGGGGCGCCGCCCGGACCGGCCGCCCGGGTGAGCCCGAGACCCTCCCTCCCCAAGCCGATCCCCCCTCTCCGCCCCGGGCCGACCCGGCGTCGGGCCTGCATACCCTGGGCCCCGGGTCCCGGTGACACCGAGGAGGTGCGTCGACCCAGCGGGGCCCTCGCCCCCCCAGAGGGTCCGGGCCGCCCGGCGGGGCCTTGGGGCAACCGCAACGCGGCGGTCGTCGCCGAGGGGGCGCCCTACGCCGACCGGTTGCGGAAGGCCCGCTCGATACCTGCCGCGAGGATCCCCCCGATGATCGGAGCGACCCAGAACAGCCAGTCCTGCGTGATGGCCCACCGGGTGCTCGAGGAGAAGGCCGTGAGCAGGGCGGGGGCGAAGCTCCGAGCGGGGTTGACCGAGGCCCCGTCGATCGGGATGGCGATGAGGTTGGTCATGATCAGCGTGAACCCGATGCCGAGGGGAGCCAGGTTCTTGGCGAACCCCTCCTCCCGCGTGGCGAGCAGAACGACGAAGACGAGGAAGAAGGTCAGCACAACCTCGAGGAGGAAGACGCTGCCGAGCGCGACCGTGTAGGGGGACCCGTTGCCGGAGTAGCCTTGGGAGGCCAGGGCGACCCCCGAGGAGGTGGCGGAGTTCCACAGGGGGGTGGAGCCGTAGGCGATCCCGGCCACCACCCCGACCGCGAGGATGCCCCCGAGGACCTGGGCCACAATGTAGGGGACCACGTCCCGGCCCTTGGTCCGGCCGGCGAGCCACATGCCGATGGTGATGGCGGGGTTGAAGTGCGCCCCGGAGACGTCCCCGAAGGCGTAGACCATCCCGATGACCCCCAGGCCGAGGGAGAAGCTGATCAGCATCACCCGGGCGTTGAAGACCAGTCCCTGGTCCGCGTTCAGCGAGAGTACCGCCGCCCCTGTGACGGAGAGGAGGAGCCCGAAGGTCCCGAGGAACTCCGCGAGGTACCGTTGGCCGGAAGTCCAGGTCATACCCTGGCCGGAGAGTCGGCGCACTTAAACGCTTCCGCTCCACGGTACCCGTAGGGAAGAGCGACCCCGGCGAACCGGCCCCCCGGGGGGTCCGAGACGGGCCCGGGCACCCTGATGCCGACCCTCGGACGGGCCGGGGGGTTCGGGTCGCGGCCCCGAGGCCTCGCTCCGTGTTGGAACAAAATTCTAAGGGGACCCGGGGACATGGCCGGCCATGGCGCCCTTCATCCCCGGGGGACGCTTGGACCTCCGGGCGCCTCCCACCGCTCGGGGCGTGAAGGCCGGAAAGGGCCTCTTCCAGCCCGTCTCGGTCCTCTGGGCCTGGTACAATGAGGCCGCCGGCCTCGTGGAGTGGACGTTCCACAATGCGTCGGCGGCGGTCGCGACGGTCGCCCTGTTGCGCAACGGCTACTACTTCGGGGATGCCTTCTGGCCTGTCTACCTCGCGAATCCTTCCTTTCGGACGGTCTGGGCGACGGCCCTCCGACCGCTACCGGACCAGGGCGCCTCCCAGAATTCTCCCCCTCTCGTGATCCTGGGAGTGGGAGGCTCCCCTACGGTGGCCTTCGCCTTCACCCTTGGTCCGGGGCAGACCTGGTCCATGCTCGAGGGGGGCTTCTCCCCCGCCACTCCCCCGGACCCCCAGGCGGCTCCGCTCTGCGCCGTGGAACTCGAAGCGGAGTTCTGCGTGGGGTACAGTCCGCAGGCGGTCTCCCAGTGGGACCAGCAGAGTTCGACCAGCCTGCAGGGATACTCTCCGAACCCCGCGTCGTTCCGGACGCTGGAGCTGAGTGCCCCCGCGGCGCCTCTCCCCACCTTGAAGCTCTTTCCTGTGAGCGTCCGGCCCGGACCTTGCTGAACCACCGGGACCTCGAGCGGGGAAACGGTCGGATCGGCCTTCGAGTCCTCTCGCGTCAGCTGCCCAGGGGTTGCCGGACGATGGGGTTGTCGATGTACTCGAGGGTCTTCTCCTCCCCCTGCTCGAGGGCCAGGGCCCGGGCCATGTCGAGCACCTCCCGCTTTCGTTCGGGGCTCATGGGAGGGATCCGGGAGACGGTGGTCTCCACCGGATCGTGATGCCGGTCGATGCAGAGCAACAGGGATTCGAAGCCCGGGAAGGCCAGTTGGAAGAGCTCCATCTGGAGGGCGACGTCGGGGGGTGGGGGGACCGCGCGATAGCTCTTCATCTCGTAGAAGCGCCGCGCGGTGTCCCAGTAGTCCGGCTGCGCGTAGATCCCCGCCTCCTCGCCGATGAGGACCAGGCGGGTGCGGGGACGCGGGAGCCCCAAGGCAGGGCTCTTGCGGAAGGCCTGGAGGACCCCGTCGAGCTGCCGAGCGATCCTTTCGAGCTCCTCCGGGTCCAGCGAAAGGTCCGCGTCGCGGAAACCCTCCTCGAGGAACGAGCGGCCGAGGCGGGCCATGGCGGCGCGGGACGGGTGGCGGCCCTCCCGCACCTCGTAGCTGAAGCGCGAGAGGCAGTCGTCGATGGCCTTGCCGACCACGAGCCCGATCTCGTCCTGGGGCGTGACGGGACGCGGATGGACGTGGTGGACCACCTGGTAGGCCGCGAGCGTCCGGACCTTCATCCTCCAGCTCCCCGGCGCCCCGCCCCCGTGCGCGGCGGGCGCGCGGAGAGAGGAGGGCACTTAACCCAGGAGAAGTATCCCCCCTTATGACCTCCGCAGCGCCCCCCTCGCGCTACGCCTCGCGACCCCTGGGCGTGTCGATCCTCTCCATCCTCATCGGCATCTACGGCTTCCTGCTCTTCCTCGGCGGGCTCCTGCTCGCCGTGCTGGCCAGTGCCACCCTGAGCTTCGCCAGCCTGGGCTATCTGGGCCTCTCCGCGACCGACCTGGGGATCATCACGGCGATCATCGGCCTCATCGTCCTCGCCGTGGCCGTTGGTCTCTGGCATCTGCGGATGTGGGCGCTCGCCCTCGCGGTGATCGTCCTGCTGCTGGAGATCGTCTCCCCGATCATCGGCCTGGCGCGGGGGACCCTCGGCACCTCGTCCATCGTGGACCTCGTCATCGCGGTCCTCCTGCTGGCCTACCTGCTGGCGGTGCGGCATCACTTCAGCTGAGCCGAAAGCCTCCGGGGCGGGCGATCCCCTCCGTCCCGGAGGGCGGGCCTTCCTTCGGGCCGGTCCTCAGACCACGGTGATGGTGCCGGTCATGTACCCCGGGACCCCCATGGGGGGAGCCGTGGGCGAAGCCCCGCCGCACGGGGCCACGCACATCCAGGTGAACGAGCCGGTCTCGTTGAAGTAGGCGCTGAAGGTGACCACGGTCTCGGCCGGGCTCAGCACGTTGATCCCCAGGCTCGGGACGTCGAAGGTGTGGGCGACGTTCGTGTTGCTCACGAGAGCGGTCGGGGTGCCGTTGATGAGCTCCACCCCTCCGAGGGTCCCGCTCACGTTGCATTGGCAGCCGGGGAAGGCCATCGGAACGTCATCGTCCACGATGGTGATGGTCACCTCTCCCTTGCCCACCGAGAAGTTGGCGGGGGTGTACTGGGGCCAGCCGGTGATGGGGTTGATGGCGATGGTCAGGACGACGTGCGACGGACCGGCGGTCTCCGAAGGGGTGGCCGCCGGGGCCGGTGCGAGCGCACTGCCGAAGGCGAGGAAGCCCCCCCCGGCGACCACCAGCCCGAGGACCAGACCGAGGGCCAGGAAACGGGTCTTCGTGCGCGTGGGTGGGTAGATCACCTGGTAGATCGGGTCGGCCGGCGCGGACGCAGGAGGAGGGGAGGCCTCCGCTTTCGCTGACATGGGCATCGGCCCCTATCTTGGGCCGGGGCCTTATCCCCCATTCGTGAAGCGGAGTTGACTTCCCTTCCGGAGGCTGTTCGAGGGGGACCGGGAAGATGCTCCCTCCCCTCCCGTTCCCCGATCCCCACAGTGCCCCTTCCGGGGGAGTTAATACCCCCCTCCCCCTCCACGTCGTGCATGCCGCTCGTGAGCGTGGTGATGGGGAGCAAGAGCGACTCCGACTGCATGTCGAAGGCCATGGAGCTGCTCCGGCAGTTCGAGGTGGACTTCGAAGCTCAGGTGCTCTCCGCGCACCGGACGCCGGAGCGGATGTTCGAGTTCGCGAAGAGCGCGAAGGACCGGGGCGTCGAAGTGATCATCGCGGGCGCGGGAGGGGCGGCCCACCTCCCCGGTATGATCGCCTCCCTCACGCCCCTGCCGGTCATCGGGGTGCCGGTGCCCTCCCGGCACCTCTCGGGCCTGGACTCGCTGCTCTCCATCGTGCAGATGCCCTTGGGGGTCCCCGTGGCCTCCGTGGCCATCGGAAACTCGGGGAACGCCGCCCTTCTGGCGGTCCGGATCCTCGGCCTCCGTCACCCGGACCTCGCCCAGAGGATGGTCCGATACATGGCCGAGCAGACGGAACGCACCCTCCAGGAGACCCTTCCCTGACCCATGGAGCCCCGCCGGCGCTCCTTCGGACCGCTCCTCCACCGGCCCCCGGTCTCCCGCAGGGCGGTCGCCTTGCCATGAACGTCGGGATCGTCGGTACCGGCCAGCTCGGCTGGATGATGATCAACGAGGGACGCCGGCTCCCTCATCGCTACTTCGTGCTCGGCGAGCCCGGGGGCCCGGCTTCCCGGGTCGCCGATGGGGCGTTCGCCCCCGAGGCGTACCGCCGCTTCGTCGACAAGTGTGACGTGGTGACCCCGGAGTTCGAGCACACGGACCTTCGGACGCTCCGCTACGCCAGCCGGCAGGGGAAGCTCGTCCCCCCGATGGGGGCGCTCACGCTCAAGCTGGACCGGGGGCAGGAGAAGACCTTCCTGCGCGACCGGGGGTTTCCCCTGGGAGAGTTCCATCTGGCACGCTCCCCGGAGGAGGCGCGGAGGCTCGCGAGGAACCTGGGACGCGCCGTCGTGAAGGCCTCCCGAGGGGGCTACGACGGGAAGGGGCAGTACTACCTCGGGGGCCCTCGGCCCTCGCCCGAGGAGAAGCTCCCCGCCGGCGAGTTCGTGGTGGAGGAGTACATCGACTTCGACGCCGAGGCCTCCCTCCTCGGCTCCCGGGACCGCGAGGGAAGGAAGCTCTTCCACTCCCCGTCCTTCAACGTCAACCGGGCGGGGATCCTCCTCTCCAACGAGGCCCCCTGCGAGGATCTCGGGATGCGGCGAATCGTCTCCCGCCTGCTCGACGAGCTCGATTATGTGGGCGTGCTGGCCGTGGAGTTCTTCCTGGTCGGGGGCCGGGCCCTGGTGAACGAGTTCGCCCCGCGGGTCCACAACTCCGGCCACCACACCCTGCACGGCTCGTCGATCTCACAGTTCGAGCATCACCTTCGGATCGCCACCGGTCTCCCGGTCCCTGCGCCGGTGCTCTTCCGACCCAGCGGGATCGTGAACGCCGTGGGCCGGGAGCTGGAGGGGAAGCTCCCGGCGGAGCTGCTCTCCCTCCCCGAGACCCACACCTACTCCTACGGCAAGGCCGAGGTCCGCCGCCGACGGAAGATGGGGCACGTCAACCTCACGGCCCCCAGCCGGAAGGTCCTCCGGGAAAGGACGCGCCGGGTGGTCCGGATCCTCTACGGGAAGGACCCCTCACGCTTCTTCGGGGCCTGAGGACGCGCCCTCCCCGCCCGGGTCCGGCGCCCCCTACCGGGAGGGAGCACCACCCGTCGTCCCTCCGACGCGCGGAGGAGCCGGTCCATCACGGCGAGCCCCAGTCCCCGCGAGGGGAAGCCCTCCACCAGCATCTCCGGGAACCCCCGGGCGTCGGCCTCTCGGATCGCCGAGAAGAGCCGGCGGGCGACGGCGGAAGGGCGGCGCCGCGAGCCCAAGACCCAGACATCCCTTCCCCGCAGGGGGGATTCCTGGCTCACCAGCAGGGCCGAGCCGACCCCCGCCCTCGCGAGCTCATCCTGCCGGGTGCGAAGGGCTTGCCAGACCTGGCGGGGGGGGCCGACGTAGACGGTCATGCGGGCGCGCGGAGCGTAGTGCCGGTGCCGTAGGCCGGGGGATCGGGGCGGGGAGGACCCGGCCCGGCGCGAGGGCGAAGGGGCTCTGACCGAGGGGACGGTCCGACGGATCCGCTCCAGGGAGAGCCCCCCCGGCCGGAGCACCACGGGGGGGCGCGCGGTCACGTCCACTACCGTCGACTCGACGCCGAGGGGCGAATCCCCGCCCAGGAGCAGGACCTCCACCCTCCCGGTGAGCTCCTCCACGAGGTGCGAGGGGGACGTGAGGCTCGGTCGGCCGGAAAGATTGGCGCTGGGGGCGGCGATGGGGACCCCGGCGGCGGCGATGAGGCGGCGGGCGACCGGGTGGCCGGGCACGCGGACCGCCACCGTCCCCAGACCGGCCGTCGTCACCGACGGGACGCGGGGGTGCTTGGGGAGGACCAGCGTCAGCGGTCCCGGCCAGAAGCGGGCCGCGAGGCGCTCGGCCACGGCCGGCCAACGGCGCGCGACGCGGGGCAGCTCCCGGGACGAGGAGAGATGGACGATGAGCGGGTTGTCGGAGGGCCTTCCCTTCACCCGGAAGATCCCCTCAACGGCCTCCGCCGAGAGGGCGTTGGCCCCGAGGCCGTAGACCGTCTCGGTGGGGAAGACGACCAGACCGCCGCCCTGGAGGACGGAGGCCGCCTCGGCGATCTTCGCCCGGTCCCCTTTCCCTCCCGTGAGGCGGAGGATCCGGGTCCGGATCGGTGGGCGAGGGCGCGCACCGCTTCCCGTTCCGGAGGAGCCTGGCGCCTCCCCGGGGGTCACTGACCCTGGCCCAGCGAGAATCCCGGCTTCC
Source organism: Thermoplasmata archaeon (assembly GCA_021828085.1). Classification (GTDB taxonomy): domain Archaea; phylum Thermoplasmatota; class Thermoplasmata; order Lutacidiplasmatales; family UBA184; genus JAKATE01. Next base: position 22,376 of record JAKATE010000001.1, read on the forward strand.
CGTCGAAGGTGAAGAGCCCCTCCGTCTTGATGGGCGGCACCCCGCCTCCCACCAGGCGGGAGAGGAGAGCGACGACCTGCTCCGGGGTGACCGGCCCCTCCCCCTGGGCGCTCTGGAAACGGCATCGCCAGTGGTCCACGCAGAGCGTCTCGGGAACCCCCTCCGGGTACACCTTCGTCCCGCGGTTGGTGATCATCACGAGCCTAAGGTCCGGGGCCGCCAGCCGCTCGAGCATCTGGCCGAGGTCCTTGGGCGCGCCGAGCCACTCCACGAAGACGTCGGTCCCCACCAGCTCCTTGTGCGGCCGCGCCCGGGGCTTCACGGTGACGGTGATGGGGCGACCGTGGGCCGGGTAGTGGACGGCCTTGAGGACCTTCGGCTCCTTCCCCAGCCGCTCGATCACGGCCGTGGCGAACTCGCGGGTCCCGACCTTCTCCTTCGAGACGGAGGGGTTGAAGATGTCGTAGGTGTGGACCCCGTCCTCGAGGGTCGCCAGCCAGGCGTTGTGCACCCGGGTGGCGACCTCCCCCTGGCCGATGTGCACCAGCATCTGCACCCCGGCCAGCAGGAGGCCCGAGGGATTCGCCTCGTTCTTCCCCGCCCGCCGCGGGGCCGATCCGTGGATCGCCTCGAACATGGCCACCTCGCTACCGATGTTGGCGCTGCCGGCGATCCCCACCGAGCCCGCGACCTGGGCGGCCACATCGGAGAGGATGTCCCCGTACAGGTTCGGCATCACGATCACGTCGAACTGCTCCGGGGCGGTGGCCAGCTTCGCCGCCCCGATGTCCACGATCCAGTGCTCGTTCTGGATCTCCGGGTACTCGGCCGCCACCTCGTCGAAGACGTGGTGGAAGAGGCCGTCGGTGATCTTCATGATGTTGTCCTTGGTGAAGCAGGTCACCTTCCGCCGCCCGTACTGGCGGGCGTACTCGAAGGCGTAGCGGACGATCCGCTCGCTCCCTGGCCGGGAGATGAGCTTGAGGCACTGGGTCACCTCGTCGGTCTGGCGGTGCTCGATCCCCCCGTAGAGGTCCTCCTCGTTCTCCCGGACGATCACCACGTCCATGCCCGGGTACTTCGTGGCCACGAAAGGGGCGTACGACTGGCAGGGGCGCACGTTGGCGAAGAGCCCCAGCGACTTGCGGACGGTGACGTTGAGGCTCTTGAAACCGCCCCCTTCCGGTGTGGTGATGGGCGCCTTCAGGAAGACCTTGGTCCGGCGGAGGGACTCCCAGGAGGCCGGCTCGATCCCGGCGGAGATCCCCCTCTCATACACGGCACGGCCAATCTGGATGGTCTCGGGCGCGAGCTGGGCGCCCGCCGCGTCCAGGACGCGCAGGGTCGCCTCCATGATCTCCGGGCCGATCCCATCCCCGTAGGCCACCGTGATGGGCACCTTCCCGCGACCCGCCCCGCCGCTCGTCTCGGTCATGGGGGGGCCTACGCGTGGCCCAATATAGCTTAATCAAAGGCTGTTTGAGGGATGGGTCCCCCGACACCGGAGAGAGGCGGGCGCCCACGGGCCCGCGGGGCGGAGCGCGGACCCTTCTCCGCGCAGGACCGATCCGGCGACTCCGGTCGGGTCCCAGCCCTGTGGGGGCCGACGGCACCATCGCTAAATGCCCCGGGAACCGCTTCTCCCCTCGATGGGGAGGAGGGTTCGGAGGGGGTCCCGGGGGAAGGGCAAGGCCACCCCTACCGCGGACCCGCGCCTCGCCGGACGGCAGGAGCTCAGCGTCCGGTTGGGGGTCCTGCGCCCGAGCCCGGAGCGGACCACCTGGGGGATGCTCTACCTTTCGAGGCCGGGGGAACGGCGGGACCCGATCCCTCTCTGGTTCCTCGCCCGCCTCCCCTCCCGCTTCCAAGGGCTCCGCCGGCGGGGAGAGCGGCTCCCCCCCGACCGACGGTCGCTCCCGGGGTGGGCGCGGGAAGTGGTCTTCCCGGAGCTGAACGTGGAGGAGAGCGACCTCGGGAGCGTCCTCGAGGCGCGCTGCCGGGTCCCCCAGGGGGTCCGGCTCGAGCTCCGCTCCACGGGCCCGGCCCCCCCCGGGGGACGCCCCCTCCACCGGCGTTGGCGACTCGCGCTGGACCGCGGAGAGGGGACATGGGAGGCAGGAGTCCCCCCCGCCAGCCTCTGGGTCCGGGTGGAGCGATAGGCCGATATCCCCTCGATGCGCTGGGAGCCGGGGTCGACGGACCATGTCCTCACCGAACTCGCTGTCCAGCCCGAACTACTTCCGGCCCTATCTCGGGGTCATCTACGACCTCGACGGCACGCTGCTCCAGAGCCCCCAGGACTACCCCGCCATGCGGCGGATGGTCATCGACCTCGCCCACCGGGCCGGCCTGCCGCCCGGTGAGCTCAACGTCCACATGACCATCCCGCACCTCCTTGGCTTCACCCGGGACCGGATGCAACAGCTGGGGCTCCCCCCGGGGATGTACCTCCGCTTCGAGGCGGAGGTGAACCGCCGGCTCGACGCCCTCGAGCTCGAGGCGCTCCCGGGCGTCCGGAGCTCGCCCGACGCCCTCGAGCATCTCACACGCATGCACGCGAGCGGCTACCGGCTCGGGGTGCTCACGCGGAGCTCCGAGGCGTTCGCCCGCCAGGCGCTCCACCAGACGGGCATGCTCCCCCTCCTCGACCGGCTCCGCACCCGCAGCGACTCCGGTCCGATAAAGCCGGACCCGGAGAGCCTCCGGGTGCTCCTCGCCGACCTGGGGGTCCCCCGGGACCGGGCGGTCTTCGTCGGCGACATGCCCGCGGACCTCGAGTGCGCGAGCGGGGCCGCCGTGGACTTCGTCGCGCTCGTGCTCGAGGGGCCGAACGCGGCGGCCCGCGAGGAGGAGATGCGACGCAAGGGCGCGCGCCGGCTCTCGCACTCCTTCCGCGAGCTCCACCGGGAGCTCACGGGGGCGGCGATGGACCCGGCCCATCCGGGGGCGAGCCCCCCTCGCTGAGGTAGAAACCCCAGGCGTGGATGACCGCCCGCTCGGCGCTGGCCCAGGCCTCGGGGATCTGCTTCCAGCCGTCCCGCTGGTCCCCCGCCACGTAGAGCCCGGGAAGGATCGAACCGTCCGACGCGGAGCGTACCCGCCCGTCCTCGTCGGAGTCCACGTAGCCGTCGGGGGTGATGCGCGCGCCCAGCTGACGGGCGATCTCGGCGTGCGTGGAGTACCAGGGGAGCGCGCTGAAGCCCTTGTCGAAGATCTCGTGGTGACCGTCCTCGAATAGGACGCCCAGGCGCTTGTCCTTGATTCCGTCGAAGCCGACGATGGCCGACTCCCGGACCGGGATGTGGTGGCGCTCGAGCTCGAGGAGGAGCTCCTCGCGCTCGGCGGTGGGGCTCTCGGCGAGGAGGGGGTGGCCGTGGGTCAGCAGGGTCACCGAGCTCGGGCCCCAGTGCCCGAGGTCCACGGCGGTGCGTACCGCGAGCGGCTCCCAGCCGATGACCGCGATGGAGCGCCCGGGCAGGGTGTGGCCATCGCAGATCATGCAGAAGTCGACGATCCCGAAGTTCGCCCACGGGAAGATGGCGTCAATTTTGCCCCCCACCTCGGGAATGCGGTCCACGACCCCGAGGGCGAGCAGGAGCACGCGGCTCCTCACCGAATAGCGGGCCTTCAGCCGCTCGAAACGGGTGACGAAATGCGCCCCCTCCCGGTGGACGGACTCCAGGTTCACGGGCGTGAGATAGTCGGTGAACCGGGCCATCCGGCGGACCTGGGCGATCTGCAGGTCGAGCAGCTTGTGCCCGGAGATCCCATCGGGGAAGCCGGGGATGTTGTCCATGGCGGGGGCGTAGTACGACCGGCTGTACTTCGGCCCGCGGTCCAGCAGGAGCGCGGTATGGTTGAGCAGCCCCGCCTTGAGCCCTGCCTGCAGCCCGGCGTGGCCCGCGCCGAGGATGACGAAATCGTACTCGGCCTTGGGGCGGAGGAAGCCGGCCATGGGACCGCGCCGAGGGCCGGAGCGTACTTGAGCGTCCTCGTTGCGGCGCTCCCGTCCCCCGCGAGGTCTCCGTGGGCAAGCCTTAAGCGCAGGCCGAAAGTGCCGAGACCCCGGGTTAGCCACTGACGCCGGGCGGGGCTCGCCGGCACACGCCCACGTACGACCGCCCCGGATGCTTGCTTCTCGAGGACGGCACCTATTTCGAGGGGGGCGGGGCCGGGGCCTCCGGCCGCGTGGTCGGGGAGGTGGTCTTCACCACCGGGATGGTCGGCTACCCCCAGGCCCTCACCGACCCGTCCTTCCGCGGGCAGATCCTCACCTTCACCTATCCGCTCCTGGGCAACTACGGGGTTCCCGACCCCGCGGGGCGGGACCGCTGGGGGCTCCCCTATCCCTTCGAGTCCGGCTCCCTCCAGGTTCGGGCGGCCATCCTGGAGAGCCTGACCCCGCCCCATCACTTCGCCTCGCGGCTCTCCCTCCCCGAGTGGGCCGAGCGCGCCCATGTCCCCCTGCTCCATTCCGTGGACACCCGCGAGCTCACCTCCCATCTGAGGACCCGCGGCGTGCTCCGGGGCGTCGTGGCCGTGGGGGACCCGCTCCCGCCCCGCCGGGAGCTCCTGCGCGAGCTCGAGCGGGCCCCGCGCTACGAGGAGGAGGACCTGGTCCGGCAGGTGAGCCCGAAGGCCCCCGAGCGGACACGCTCGGGCCGCCCAGACGCGCCCCTCGTCGCCGTCACCGACTGCGGCTGCAAGGCCAGCATCCTCCGCTCGCTGCTCTCGCGCGGGCTCGACGTGGTCCGCCTCCCCTCCTCCGAGGGGATCCCGGAACGCTTCGAGGGCCAGCGGGTCGTCGGGGCGCTCGTGGGCAACGGCCCCGGGGACCCGGCCACGCTCACCCCCGTGGTCGAAGGGGTGCGCGACTGGCTCAAGCGCGGAAAGCCCACGCTCGGGATCTGCCTCGGCCAGCAGCTGATCGCCGAGGCGAAGGGAGCGCGGACCTTCAAGCTCAAGTTCGGGCACCGGGGACAGAACAAGCCGGTGGTCTTCCCGGACGGCCGGGCCTACATCCTCTCCGAGAACCACGGTTACGCGGTGCTCCCGCGCTCGCTGCGCGGGACCGGGCTGCGGCCCTGGGCGTACAACCCGGACGACGGGACCCTCGAGGGGATGCGGGACGCCTCGGGCCGGCTGATCAGCCTCCAGGGCCATCCGGAGGGCGCCCCGGGTCCGGGCGAGGCGGGGTTCGTCTTCGACCTCTTTGCGGCGAAGCTGAAGAGGAGGCATTGACGCGCGACCGTCGCCTCCGCCGCGTCGTCGTCCTCGGCAGCGGCGCGCTCAAGATCGGCGAGGCGGGGGAGTTCGACTACTCGGGCAGCCAGTGCCTCAAGGCCCTGGGAGAGGAGGACGTCTATGCGGTGGTGGTCAACCCCAACATCGCCACCCTGCAGACCGATCCCCCCCGGCGCGGCCGGGTCTACTTCCAGCCCGTGACCCCCGAGTTCGTCGAGCCCATCCTCGAGAGCGAGCGGGTGGACGCCATCCTGCTCTCCTTCGGGGGGCAGACCGCGCTCAACTGCGGGGTCACGCTTCACCGCAAGGGAGTCCTCCGGCGCCTCGGGGTCCGGGTCCTGGGGACGCCGGTCCGGGGCATCGAGGACACCGAGGACCGCGCGCGCTTCCTCTCCCTCATGGGGCAGGCGCGCGTGCCGGTGCTGAAGAGCCACCCGGTCTACAGCCTTGAGGAGGCACACCGGCAGGCGAAGGAGCTCGGCTATCCGGTGATCTCCCGCGTCGCCTACACCTTGGGCGGGAAAGGAGGAGGGGTGGCGCACGACCCGGAGGAGCTCTCCCGGGTCGCCGAGCGGGGGCTCCGGGCGAGCCCGGCGGGACAGATCCTGCTCGAGCGCTACGTCGGCTCGTTCAAGCAGATCGAATACGAGGTAGTGCGCGACCGCAAGGGCAACGGGCTCACCGTCTGCAACATGGAGAACGTCCTGGGGATGCGCGTCCACACCGGGGACAACATCGTGGTGGCCCCGTCGCAGACCCTCACCGACGAGGAGTACCAGCGCCTGCGCGCCGCGGCCCTCCGGGCCGCCGACGCGGCGGGGATCGTGGGGGAGTGCAACATCCAGTTCGCCCTCGACCCCGCCTCCGAGGAGTACTACGCCATCGAGATCAACGCCCGGCTCTCCCGCTCGAGCGCGCTCGCGAGCAAGGCGACCGGCTATCCGCTCGCCTACGTCGCCGCGAAGCTCGCCCTGGGCTACACCCTCCCCGAGCTCAAGAACCGGGTGACCGGGGTGACCACTGCCTGCTTCGAGCCGGCGCTCGACTACGTGGTCGTCAAGCATCCCCGCTGGGACCTCGAGAAGTTCCCGCGGGCGCGCCGCGAGCTCGGCCCCACCATGAAGTCCGTGGGGGAGGTGATGGGCGTGGGGACCACCTTCCAGGAAGCGCTCCTCAAGGCGGTCCGGATGACCGAGCCCCGCCACGAGCTGCTCGCCCCCGCCGAGCCGCGGGAGCGCACAGAGATCCTCGAGGACCTCTCCCACCCCTCCCCCTCCATCCTCTTCCACGTCATGGAGGGGCTCGCGGCGGGCCTCTCGGTGGAGACCATCTCCTCGTCGAGCTGGATCGACCCGTGGTTCGTCGACCAGCTCGCCGGGGTGCAGGGGATCTCCCGCGAGCTCTCCTCGGCCGCGGGGACGGCCCCCTCCCCGGAGCTGCTCACGCGGGCCAAGCGCGCCGGGTTCTCCGACCGTGCCATCGCCCGGCTCCTGCGGAAGGACGAGGAGGAGGTCCGCGCGGCCCGAATCCGCGCCGGGATCGTCCCGCACACCCGGATGATCGACACCCTGGCCGGCGAGTGGCCGAGCCGGACGAACTACCTCTATCTCACCTACCACGCCGACCACGACGAGGTCGGCCCGAGCCCGGCCGGGAGCGCCCTGGTCCTGGGCGCCGGGCCGTACCGGATCGGGAGCTCGGTGGAATTCGACTGGTCGACGATGAACCTGGTGGACGGGCTCAAGGCCGAGGGGGTCCCCTCCGTGGCGGTGCTCAACTCGAACCCGGAGACCGTCTCCACGGACTACGACCGCTCCGACCGTCTCTACTTCGAGGAGATCACGCTGGAGCGCGTGCGCGACGTGGTCGACAAGGAGTCCTTCTCGGGGGTGGTCACCTCGGTGGGGGGGCAGCTCCCGCAGAACCTCACCCCCCTCCTCGCCGCCTGCGGGATCCCCATCCTCGGGACCTCCAGCGACTCCATCGACTCGGCGGAGGACCGCCAGCGCTTCAGCGCCCTCCTCGAGAAGCTCAGGATCCCCCAGCCCGCCTGGCGGGCCTTCACCACCCTGGAGGAGGCCGAGCGCTTCTCGGCCGAGGTGGGCTACCCGGTGCTCGTCCGCCCCTCCTACGTGCTGAGCGGGGCGGCCATGCGGGTCATCCCGGGGAGGGCCGATCTCGAGCGCTTCCTCAACGCCGCCGTCCGCCTCTCCCCGGAGCATCCGGTGGTCATCTCCAAGTTCCTCGAGGGGGCTTTCGAGCTCGACCTCGACGCGGTGAGCGACGGGGAGCGCGTCCTCGTGGCCGGCATCCTCGAGCACGTGGAGAGCGCGGGGGTCCACTCCGGCGACGCGATCCTGGTCCTTCCCCCCCGACGCACCTCCCCGGAGGTCCATCGCAAGATGGTCGAGCACTCCGAGGCCATGGCCCGGGCGCTGCGCATCCACGGCCCGTTCAACGTCCAGTTCCTCGCGGTGGGGGACGAGGTCTACGTCATCGAGCTCAACCTGCGGGCCTCCCGGAGCCTCCCCTTCGTCGCCAAGGGGGCCGGGGTGCCGGTCCTCCGGGAGGCGGCCCGGGCGATCCTCGGGAAGGGGCTCAGCCGCTCGGGCGTCGCCCCGGTGCCGTTCGGCCGCTGGGGGGTGAAGGCTCCCCAGTTCTCCTTCCTCCAGGTGGAGGGCGCCGACCCCCTCCTGGGGGTGGAGATGCAGTCCACGGGAGAGGTGGCCTGTTTCGGACCGACCTTCCCCGACGCCCTGGTGAAGTCCCTGGTCGCCACGGGGGTGCGCTTCGTGCCGCGGGGCGGCGAGGCCTTCCTCTCCGTGGGGGGGCCGGTGCTCAAGGAGCGGCTCCTCCCCGCCGCGGCGCTCCTGCGCCGGCTCGGGTTCACTCTGAAGGCCACCGAGGACACCGCGGCCTTCCTCGAGTCGCGGGGGGTGCGGCCGGTCTCGGTGCTCTACAAGCTCATGGAGCCGGAGCGCGAGCCCAACCTGCGCACGGAGCTCGAGGGGGGCCGGCTGGACCTCATCCTGAACGTCCCGGCCTCCTTCACCCAGGAGAAGTTCGAGCGGATGCTCGAGGACGAGTACTTCCTGCGCCGCCGCGCCGTGGAGCTCGCCATCCCGCTCTTCACCAGCGTCGACAGCTTCAGCGCCTACGTGGAGGGGCTGGCCTGGCTGCGGGAGCACCCGCTCACGGTGGAGCCGCTCTACGGCTCCGACCTCTCCCCGCCGAGCGTCTCCTGGAACTCCCCGAGGAGCGTCCATCTCAGCCGGGCATCCTCCCGGGCGGCCTCCCACCGGCGTCGCCAGCGGCCGCGGCCCGCCGGGTCCGGCTCCCGCCAGGGGAAGTCGTAGCGGACCTCCGCAAGCACCAGCGCCTCCGGCTCGGCCAGGGGAAGGCTCAGCCGCCGGCGGCCCTCGAGCGACTCGGAGAGCGCCCGGAGCGAGAGCTTCCCCTCGGAGAGGGCCCGGAGCGCGCTGACCATCTTGCGCACCTGTCCCCAGAGGAAACCCGGGGCCTCCACCTCGAGCACGAGGTCGGGCCCCCGGGTCTGGAGCTCGAAACGGTCGACCCGGCGCCGCGTGGGCCGGGGGGGCTCGTCCCTCCTTCCGAAGGAGGAGAACTCGTGCTCCCCCCGGAAGAGCTCTGCGCCCTCCCGGTAGGTCTCCAGGGCGTCGGCCTTCCCGCGGTCGAAGTATCGATAGCGCCGGGACCGCGCGTGGCGGGGGTCGAACCCCGGGGGGGCCGGGGAGTAACCCCGGCAGAAGATCGCCGGATGGAGGGCGCTCAGGGCGCGGGCCGCCGAGGGGCCCGGGACCCTCGGGACGAAGGAGATCACGTTCCCGAGGGCGTGGACCCCTCGGTCGGTCCGGCTCGCCACCTTTAGAGGGGTCGACGGATCGAGCAGCCCGCGCTGCTCGAGCCCCTCGACGAGGGTCCCTTCGACCGTGGGCCTCCCCGGCTGGCGGGCGAAGCCGTAGAAGCCCTCGCCCAGGTACCCGATCCTGAACGCGAAGGGCTCCACGGCCCGGGAGGATCCCCGCTCAGAGCGGGAACTTCGTCACGGAATACTCCGGGATCAGCGTCGAGGTGTCCTCCACGCCCGGGATCCGGGAAATCTTGTTGATGACGAAGTCAAGGACCGCCCGCTTGCTCGTCCCCGGGACGTTCGCGAAGTCGAGGACAAGGAAGAGGTCCCAGTCCCCGGCGACCAGGTGCGTCTCCTTCACCTCATCGAAGGCGATGAGCTGGACACGGACCTGCTCGGTCTCCACGGCCTTGACCTTGAGGTAGGTGAAGGCCCGGAGGTGCCCGAGCTCGGCCGGCAGGACGTTCAGGAGGTTCTGCCAGGTGAAGTTCTCCGCCCCCTCCAGCCGCCGGCGGGTGTGTTCGACGTCCAGGACGGGGAAGTGCTCCACGCCGCGGAGCGTCCCGTCCATGAGCTGGCGCAGGAGGTTGGTGCGCGCCACATCGACGATCTTCACCGCGTAGCCCCGGTGCGGGGCGATCTCCTGGACCAGGGCCACCGCGTGGGCCTGGTCGTCGCTCAGCATGAAGCCGGTCTCAGTGCCGGCAAGGTCCGGGTTCGCCCCCGCGCTGGGGGCGCCGCCGGAGGGGGCGACGACGGAGCCGCCGGAGGTCGCCTCGGCGCTGACCGGGGAGGCCCGGTAGAAGCTGGTGACGGTCTTCTTGCTGCGGACGTAGAGCGTGACCTCCCGGTGGGGATGGGGCTGCATGCCAGGGGGAGCGCCGCCCCCCCTACATTATTATTCACCCCGGGTGGCGAGGCCGGCCCCCGGCCAGGCCGGGGTCGTTCGAACCCCCCCCGGAGGGGCCCTCCCGGAAGACCGGGAGGGAAAGGGTTGGGCTTCCCGACGAACGGGTCCGGCCTTCAGAAGCGCCGAGGAGAGTCGCGGTCGCGACCGCCCCCGCCGCCGTAGCCGCCGCCCCCGCCACCGCGTCCGTAGCCCCCGCCGCCGCCTCCGCCGCCCCCGCCACCGAAGTAGCGGCGCTCGGACTGGAACTCCTGGCTGCTCATGTCGAGGGAGGTGTTCACGCTGTCGATGGAGTCGGTGCTCTTGTTCATGCTGCCGTAGCGTCCCACGTTCAGGCGGATGTGCCCGCGGACGAGGGAGACGTAGCCGTTGTCGATGAGCACGATGTCGTCCTTGGCGATGGCTCCGATCTGCTCGTTCCACAGGGAGAGGGTGACCACGGCGGTGTCATCCCCGACGACGGCTTCCGCCACCCTTCGGGGGTCCCCGAACTTCCCCATCACTTCCTTGGGCTCCCCCACGTTGACGACTTTCGCGAGGACATTCACTTGCTTCGAGCTCGGCGTCAGGTCCTTTACCTTGGTCAATGGCTTGTCGGTCATGGCGTTCTTTCCTTCTTTCGGTTGGTTCGATCCGGCGGGTCCCGCCGCGCTCCCCATGGACGACCCGACACCCAGATTGGTGCGTTTGCGTAGAACAAACAGACCGCACGGAGGCAGGGGCCGAACGAGGGGCGCTTCGAGATCTTTCGGATCGGACACGTCACAACGGGGGGTGTATAAAAGCAGGCCCCTGCCCCGTCGTGGCAGCGCGCGCGAGCCCTCCCCGGGAAGGTCCCTAGGGACCCGGCCCCCCTACACGTCGAGGTAGCGGTAGAACTCGTACGGATGGGGCCGAAGGTCCAGCTGGAGCTGCTCGTCTCGCTTGAGCTCCTCGTAGGTCTCGAGCAGCGACGCCGGAAAGACCGGCCGTAGGAACTCCCCGTCCGAGGCGAGCTCCTCCAACGCCTCCCCGAGCGAGCCCGGCAGCTCCCGGATCCCCAGCTCGCGTCGCCGCGCCGGGCTGAGCCGGAAGATGTCCTCGTCGACCGGGTCCCCAGGGTCGAGCTTCCGCCGGAGACCGTCCAGCCCGGCGAGGGAGAGCGCCGCCTCGGCCAGGTAGGCGTTCGCGGCCGAGTCGGGGGTCCGGTACTCGAGGCGCTTCGCCCCGGGACGCCCCCGGTGGTAGCACGGGACGCGGACGTTGGCTGAGCGGTTCGCCCGGCTCCACGCGATGTAGACCGGCGCCTCGAAACCGGGGACGAGCCGGCGGTAGGAGTTGGTGGTGGGGTTGGTGATGGCGCAGAGGGCGCGGGCGTGCGCGAGCAGCCCCCCCGCATAGTAGCGGCCGGTCTGGGAGAGCTCCGCGTAGCGATCCTCCGGGTCGTAGAAGGCGTTCTCCCGCCCGTGCCAGAGCGATTGGTTCATGTGCAGGCCGAGGCCGTTGTCCCCGAAGACCGGCTTCGGCATGAAGGAGGCCACCTTGCCGTGCTGGCCGGCCACGTTGCGCACGGTGAAGCGGACGTCCTGGACGTGGTCGGCGGCCGGCACGAGCTCGTCGAAGCGGATGTTGATCTCCCCCTGCCCGGCGGTCGCCACCTCGTGGTGGTGGGCGTCGAGCCGGATGTGGAAGGAGTCGCTGAGGACGTTGCAGACCTCGGAACGGAGCCCTTCGAGCGCGTCGGCCGGCGCGCTCCGGTGGTAGCCCTCCTTGAAGCGGATGGCGCCGTGCCCGTCGTTCTCCTGCCAGGGGGCCTCGGCGCTCTCGAGGGCGTAGCCGGAGCCTCCCCACGCGTCGCGCACGGCGTCCGCCGAGGGGAGCAGGCGCACCCGGTCGAAGACGAAGAACTCCACCTCGGGCCCCCAGTAGGACCGGTCGAACCCGGCCTCGGCCAGGACGCCCTCCGCCCGTCGCGCGACCCCCCGGGGATCGTGGGCGTAGGCCTGGCCGGAGCTCCCCTCGAGGATGTCGCAGATGTAGCGCACGGTCCCCCCCAGCGGAGCCCCCCAGGGGATGCTCCCGAAGCTCCGGGGGTCCGGCCGGAGCAGCATGTCCGACTCGAAGATCCGGCGGAAGCCCGGGACCGAGGAGCCATCGAGCTTGGGGATGCCCTCCTCGAAGCTCTCACGCTCGAGCGTGGAGGACGGGACGTGCAGATGGTTGAAGCCGCCCAGGAGGTCCGTGTAGAACAGCTCCACCCAGCGGGCCTGCGAGGACTTGAGCCGCTCGAGGGTCGCCTCGATCGGATCGGCCCTTTCCTCGATCTCCACCGCCCCCGTTCCCTGGACCACCGCCCCGGCCATGTGCGCCCCGGCGCGGGAGGAGCTCCCCGGAGGATGAACCCATCGCCCCGGGAAATGGACGAAAAACCACTCCAGTGGCGAAGGATTGAATACAGGTCCAGATTACCATCAAACCCTGGACACATGTCCGAGATCGACGGCGTGGATCGGGCGATCCTCGAGGAGCTCCTGGTCGACGCGCGGCGCAGCTGCCGGGAGATCGCCCGCCGGCGGGGGCTCTCCCCGACGACGGTGGCGAGCCGCCTCGAGAGGATGGAGGAGGCCGGGATCATCCGGGGCTACCTTCCCGACCTCGACGACGAGCGGCTGGGCTTCGACCTCCACGCGGTGATCGGCATCCGGATCGCCCACGGACGCCTCCGGGAGCTCGAGGAGAAGCTCGCCCGGGACCCCCACCCGTACGCCATCTATGACCTCACCGGCGAGTACGACGCGCTGGTCATCGCCCGGTTCCGCGACCGGCGGGACCTGGACCGCTTCGTCAAGCACGCCCTCCAGGACCCGCTGGTGGAGCGGACGAACACCCAGGTGGTGCTCAACCGCGTGAAGGAGGAGCGGCGGATCCTGCTGCCGGCGCCCCCCGCCGAGCGCCCGAAGCGGACCGCGCGCCGGGAGAGGTCCGGCGAGGCGCGGCCCGGGGGCTAACCGCCCCGTCCGGGGGGCGGTCCGTCCTCGATCCGGGAGTCGAGCCAGGCGTCGACCTCGCGGCGACGTTCCGCGTGCTCCCGGAGGAAGCGCTGCACGCGCGGGACCAGGCGGGACTTGCACTCCCCGCAGAGCAACTCGCCGCTCCGGCAGGTCCGGGTGATCTCGGCGAACTCGGCCGGGTCCGGGGCGAAGCGGCTGCGCCAGAGCGCCCAGACCGAGCAGACCTCCGGGTTCGCCCCCAGGCGGCGCTGCTCCTCGATGCTCGCGCGCCCGCCGGTGAAGGCGTGGGAGACCTTGCGCTCGACGTCGGCGGGGGGGTCGGAGAGGAAGATGGCGTTGTCCTGCCGGTCGGCCGACGAGCTCATCTTCTCCTCCCCGAGGAGCCCGGGGAGCATCCGGTTGTGGATGAGGGCCGGCTTCGGGTAGCCGAGCGGCTCGGCGACGTCGCGCGTGAGGCGGAAGTGCGGGTCCTGGTCGACGCCGCAGGGGATGAGGCAGGGGACCGGGCGCCCGGCCCGAACGGAGGGAAGGAAGGCCGGGGCCGACTGGACGGAGGTGAAGAAGATGCTGCCGATGTTCGTGTCGTTGCGGAAGCCGAAGACCGCCTTCGTGGTGGAGAAGGTCACGCGCTTCGCCACCTCCAGGGCGATGGGGTAGAGGCTCCGGATGGAGAGGGTGTCGAAGAGGACGTGGGTCCTCTTCGGGTCGAACCCCACGGCGAGGAGGTCGAGCAGGTTCTCCCGCCCGAGCCGGTAGGTGTCCTTCAGGCTGAGCTCCGAGCGGCCCGCCCTCCCGGAGAAGAGGAACTTCTCGTCGTCGGTGAGCTGGACCCAGAGCTCGACACCGAGCTTCCGCTGGAGGTAGGAGCAGAGCTCGAAGGGGATGAGATGGGCGAGGTGGATCTCCCCGGAAGGTCCCCGGCCGGTGTAGAGGACGAACGGCGTCCCCCGCTCATAGCCGTCCAGAAGGCGCGGGAGGTCGCGGTGGGAGAGGTAGATCCCGCGCTCGAGGAGGGGATGGAAGGGCTCGCCGAGCAGGCGACGGAGCCGGGAGAGGAGCTCGTCGTCGAGGGGGCTCGTGCCGAAGAGCTCCTGGAGCCTTCCGTAGTCGATCCTCCCCTCGACCGCCCAGGGGGTGACCTTGAAGGGTTCCTTCTCCGAGGGCGGGACCGGGGTCATCGGGGACTGCGGCCCCCCGGTCGCCGCATCGCGGGAGGGGAGGCGGCGAGCGGACCCGGGAGGGAGGAAAAGCGTTGCCGTGCGCCCTCGCGCGCGCCCCGGGCCCGCGCGCACCCCCGGGAGAACCTCGTTCTATAAGAAATCTTATGAACCCCCTCCCCGCTCGCTCCGCTGGAGCCGCCGATGAGGAACCGATGGCTGCGTTGGATCGCCCTGGCCGTGCCGCTCTTGCTGCTTCCCACCACCCTCCTGCCCCTCGCCTCCCTGGGGCTCGGGACCGCCCTTCCCGGCGCCGGGACGGACCCGGCCGAGCTCGTGCGCGCAGGCACCGACGCGCCACTCAGCGCGCAGACGGACGTGAACGTGAGCATCGCGCCCCCGTCCTCCGATCTCGAGGCTGGCGCTTCCCTCGCGCTCCAGGCCGAGGTCACGCGCGTCGACCCCGCGTACAACATCACCATCGAGAGCTACCATTGGAGCCTCAGCAACGCTTCCGGAGGAGCGAGCCTCTCGCCGGCCTACGAGGCCCGCACCACACTCTCGACCCTCTCCACGACGCCCGCCTCCAGGCTCCAGGTCGAGCTCACCGTCACCGGCTGGATCGATGACCTCTACTTCACCCCCTTCTCCGACGGGGCGACGGCCGTCTTCGCCGTCCTGGCCCCGCTGAGCCTCGGGCCGCTCAACGCGACCCCGGATCCCGCCACGCCGCAGGAGGAGGTCCACCTCTCGGTCCCGATCTCCGGCGGCGCCGCCCCCTACCAGCTCCAATGGTCCTTCGGAGACGGGACCCGGGCGGAGACCACGGCCTCCGGGGCCGGGACGGCGGAGATCTCGCACCTCTTCGCGGCCGGCACCTTCCTCCCCTCGGTCACGATCACCGACGGGGACGGGCAGAACTCCACGACCAGTTCCTCGAGCTCCGTCGTCGTGGGGGAGGCGCTCCGGGCGAGCGTCGCCGGGCCGCCCGGAGGGGACGTGGGCGCCCCCCAGGTCTTCCACGCCTCGGTGGCGGGGGGGACCCCGCCGTACTCGTACCTCTGGACCGACTCGGAGGGCGCCAGCACACCGGGGAACTCGAGCTTCTCCATCGTCCCCGCGCAACCCGGGGTCCTGGGCGTCTCCCTCGAGGTCACCGACTCGGCCGGGAACCAGTTCCTGGCCCCCACCTTCGATGTCCAGGTCCGCCCGAGCCCGACCCTTACGCTCCGTTCGTCCCTCCCGGCCGTGGATCTCGGGGAGGCGCTGCCGGAGCTGATCTCGATCCAGGGGGGAACACCCCCGTACTCTGTCAGCTGGCAGCCCAGCTCGCAGGCGCCAGAGCTGACAGGGACCTTCGCCGCCCCGGGGAACTACTCCGAGCCGTTCACCCCTTCCAGCCCGGGAGAGGTGACCGCGGTCGCCAACGGGGAGGACGCGGCCGGAGAGGCGTTCGGGAGCGTCTCGATCGTCGGCCGGGTGTTGCCGGACCCCACCGCCAGCGTGACCGGACCCGCCGGCCCCCTCGTCTCCGGGGAACCCTTCACCCTCGATGCCCTCCTTTCCGGCGGCGTCGCCCCGTACAGCTGGAGCTGGCAGTTCACCCGGCCGGTCTCCGCGCTGAGCCCGACGGAGGGGTCCTCCACCGCCGCGGGCCTGGTCTCCTTCCAGGGGGAGAGCCTGGGAACCGGGACCCTCGAGGCGCTCTTCGAGGCCACGGACGCCCAGGGATTCAACTTCTCGGCCACGCTCGGGCTCAGCGAGGTCCCGCCGCTCTCCGCGAGCTTCCTCCTGCCCCTTCCTCCGGCCGAGCAGGGGGTCCCGCTCCCGCTCTCGCTGGAAGTGACCGGAGGAACGCCCCCTTACACGGCGGAGCTCGTGGGCTCGGACGGCTCGAGCGTCTCCGCCTCCCTGCCGGGCCCTGGCTTCTTCCCCCTCCTCTGGACCCCGCGAGGGGCCGGCCCGGTGGAGCTCCGGACGACCGTCGAGGACACGGCCGGCCGGACGGCCTACGCCAACGCTTCCCTCGTGGTCGCCTCCCCACCCACCCTTTCCCTCACGCTCCCCCGCGATCCCACGGATGTGGGTCCCTACCCGCTCACCGTCGTGGTCTCGGGCGGCGCCCCTCCCTTCTCCGGCTTCCTCAACGCCTCCTCCGGCCCGAGCCTCCCGATCTCGGGGTCCGGCCCCTCCTTCCCGCTGGATCTCCTCTGGAGCGCTCCCGGGGAGGTCTACCTCCGTGTCGAACTCACCGACGCGCTGGGGGGACGGGCCTACGCGCAGCAGAGCCTCGCGGTCTACCCCCGCCCGACGCCCGCGCTGGTGCTCTCGAGCGACCGGCTGGACGTGGGGGAGCCCTTCGAGGCCTCGCTCTCGGTGTCCGGGGGCACGGGGAGCTGGCTGAGCTCCCAGGTGAGCTTCGGGGACGGCACTGGGAGCCAGAGCGCCCCCGCCGAGCACAGCTACTCCGCTCCTGGGAGCTATCTCGTCACGGGTACGGTGGAGGACAGTGCCGGGGCGTGGGCGAACGCGACCCCCGAGACGGTAGAGGTCAACGCGGACCCCACCGTCGCTACCGGGCTCCGGCAGCCGGGAGTCGACGCCGGCCTCGCGGCGAGCTTCTCGAGCCAGGTCTCCTTCGGCACGCCCCCGTACAGCTATCAATGGGGCTTCGGGGATGGCTCCGGGAGCAGCGAGGCCAACCCCACCCACATCTTCAGCTCGCCCGGGCTCTACGAGGTCAGCCTCACCGTCACCGACTCGGCCGGGGTGACGGTGGCCGCCCCGACGCTCAACGTCTCGGTGGAGTCACCCCCCCAGCTCTGGATCGGGGCGAACGCCACCTACGAGGAGGTGGGACAACCGCTCACCCTCTCGGCCCAGCTCATCGGGGGTGCGCTCCCGGAGAGCGTCCTCTGGTCCCTTCCCGGGGGCCGCTCGGCGGGCGGAACCCAGGTCGGCTGGATCCCCGCCTCCCCCGGCGAGGTCGAAGTGCGCGCCTCCCTGAAGGACGCGGCGGGCGACTACGCCTTCGCCGAGCTCAATCTCACCGTGGCCCCGGCCCTTTCGCTCGGTCCCGTCCTTCTCCCCTCGCCGGTCCTCGAGTCCGGCCGGAGCTGGGCGCTCCTCGCCAACGTCGCCGGAGGCGCCGGGGGCCTCACGTACCTCTGGAACGTGGGGGGCCAGCAGTTCCAGGGGCTCGGTCTCTCGAGCCTCTCCTACGTCCCCGGGACGCCCGGGGAGACCAACGGCTCCCTCAGCGTCACCGATGAGCTCGGCGCCCGGGTCAGCGCCGCGTTCACCTTCCGGGTCGTCGGGCCCCCGAGCCTGACGCTGAGCTCCCCCCAGGCCCGGCTCGACGCCGGTGAGGAGGCCACGGTCGTCGCCACGGTCCAGGGGGGCTTCGGGAACCTGAGCTACCGCTGGTCCCTGCCCCCCGGGGCCTCCGGGCTCGGGAGCGGGGCGGAGGCCTCGCTGACCTTCCCGGCGGCCGGGGACTATCCGGTCGGCGTCACCGTCCTGGACGCGCTGGGGGGACAGGCGAGCGCGCTCCTGGTCCTCTCCGTCTCCTCCGCGCTGACCGTCTCGCTCCCCGCGGGTGCGCCCGCAGATACCGGCCTCGCGATTCCGATCGTCCCCTCCATCGGAGGGGGGACGGGGCCCTTCCAGCTCGACTGGACCCTGCCACCAGGAGCCACGCAGGCCAGCAACGACACCTTCACGTTCGCCACACCGGGGACCTTCTCGGTGGAGGTGGAGGTCCACGATGCCACGGGGGCCACGGCCTCGGCCCGGGAGAACCTCAGTGTGATGCCGGCTCCCTCGGTCAGCTTCCCGGTCCTCCCGCTCAAGGCCGCCGCCGGCGTCCCCACCCCTTTCGAGGCCCTGCTGGAGGGAGGCACGTCCCCCTGGAACGCCGACTTCGAGGTGAGCGGGACGGAGAGCTTTCCGGGGGTGTTCGCCAACGTCACCTTCCCCGATCCAGGGACCTATCCGATGCTCTTCGTGGCCACGGACCTGGCCGGGGCCCGCCTGGTGCGCTCCTGGAACGTCAGCGTCCTCGCCGACCCGCTGGAACTGGCTGGGAACGTGAGCGAGCCCGCCGGGATCGTCCCGTTCGCTCCAGTGGTCCAGGGCGTGTGGAGCGGCGGGGTGGGGCCTTTCGAGGGAAGGATCGAGTGGAACGGCACCTTCCTCTCCGGCTGGGAACCGCTCGGGACCACCGGTCCTTGGAACGTCTCCGTTCCCCTCTCGTCCCCGGGCCCGGTCCGGATCGCCCTCTGGGTCGAGGATTCCCTCGGAGCCGTCGCCGAGCGCTCGTTCCAGCTCGAAGGGCTCGCCTCCCCTCCCGACCCGGAACTCTCCGCCCCGACGGGCGAGGCCGGCCTCCCGGTCACGGTGAGCGCCGAGTGGCCGAGCCCCTGGATCGCTCCCGGGGAGCGGGTATCCGAGCGCTGGTGGGGACCCGGCCTCGCCCCCTCCTCGGGGCCTTCGGCCACCTTCCTCGAGAACGCCAGCGGGGTGTACTCTCTCTCGTTCTCCGTCGTCCTCCTGGACGAAAGCGGCGCCGCCCTGGAGAACCTCACCTTCCGGGCCCTCCTCCGCGTCGAGCCCGGGCCCCCCGTGGCGCTCGTGCCGGCCGGGGACCCCTCGGCAGGGTACGCCGGGGAGAACCTCTCGCTCCTCTTCGCCAGTGTCGACTCCTGGGGGAACGTGAACACCTCCGCGGGGGGGAACGTGACCCTCACCCCCTCAGGGGCCGGTTCCGTCGGGGTAGGGGACCTCTCCGGTGGCTACGTCCGCTTCCCGGTGAGCTCCACCTCCGCGGGGAACGTGAGCTACGCGGTCTCCGCCCCCGGCCTCCAGGGCACGAGCGTTGCGATCCTCTGGACGGCCGACGCGATGAGGGGGACGATCCGTGTCCTCTCGTGGAGCCGGGAAGGCTCCTCGCTCTGGCTCAACCTGAGCGTCGTCGACGTCTTCGGGAACCCGCTCTCCGGCTACCCCGTCGAGGCGAGCGCACCGGGGCTCCCGACCGTGGGCGGGACCGCCGAGGGCGGGACGCTCTCGCTCCTCCTCCCCGGGGCGGCCTCCGTGGGGGAGGTGACCCTCACCGGGCAGCACGGGGCCTCGACCACCCTGGAGCTACCGGGTCCGGCGACCCCCGAGGGGGGCTGGGTGGAGAACGCGCTCCTCGCCCTCTTCCTCGGGGGGGTCCTCGGCGCCGCGCTCTTCTTCCGGGTGCGCTCCTGGCGGCGCCGTCGCCGCCCCCCGGAGGACCGGACTCCTGACCCGCTCCTCGAGGCCGTCGAGGAGTCGCCCGGTGAGGAGGTCGGGGCCCTGGGGGAGATCGCCCGTCTCCGCGGCTGGAGCGGGAACGATGTGGAGGGAGGGCTCTCCGCCCTTGAGCGCGCCGGCCAGGTCCACCGCGAGCCCGACGGGGCCGGGGGTACGCGCTACTACCCGGGACCGGCGCCGACCCCTGGAGAGCCGGCCACGACCGATCCCCCGGCCCCCGGGGAGGAAGCCCGGACGGAGGCGGAGCATGCGTGAGCAGGCCCCGGTCTCCCGGGTCGCACTCGCCACCCTCCTCATCGCCGGTCTGTTCCTCGCGGGCCTCTCGATCGGGGGCGCGCCCCGGGAGACCCCTCCCGCGCGCCCCTCCGCGGGCGGGCTCGCTGCCGTGCATCCGGAGCTCGTCCACCCGTCGGACAACGCCACGGGCAACCTCACCGCCGCGCTCAACCGGGTCCTCTTCCTCACCGGGCTCGTCTCCGGCGCGGTGGTGACCCTCGTCTGGGTCCGCGTGGC
Organism: Thermoplasmata archaeon; assembly: GCA_021828085.1. Taxonomy (GTDB): domain Archaea; phylum Thermoplasmatota; class Thermoplasmata; order Lutacidiplasmatales; family UBA184; genus JAKATE01. Next base: position 42,356 of record JAKATE010000001.1, read on the forward strand.
GCTGAGCTGGTTCTCGCACGACCCGACGCGCAAGGTGCAGGCGAAGGAGCGCGCGCGCGACGCGCTGCTCGGCAGCCTGGTCCTCCTCGCGGCCGTCACGGGACTCGCCTGGGGGCTCGCCCACTGGGTCCTCACGGGGGTCTGAGCGGGGAGCTCATGGGGATCGGGGCGCTGGTCAAGGCGGTCCTCTTCGCCCTCTTCGGCGCGCTCTCCGCCGCGGTCTCGCTCGCGGTCGAGCCGACCTACGACCGGCTCTTCGTCCCGGAGATGAGCCCGTCAGCGCTCTTCGCCCCCTGGACCGGGGGCGGTCTCTTCGGCGGGGCCGTCCGCATGAGCTCCTTCCTCCTCGTCAACGTCGTCGACCCGTTCGCCGTCCTGGTCATCGCGGGCGTGGGGGTGCTCTACCTCGCCCGGGCCAGCCTCCCCTCGCTCGCGGGAAGGCTCCAGGACCTGGGTCCCCGTCTCCTCCTCGGGATCCTCATCGCCAACCTCGCGGTCCCCCTCGCCCAGGTCATCTTCCTCCTCGGCGCCGCGGTCTACCCGGTCTTCTACGCCTACCAGGGAGGGGCCTGGCAGAGCTACGCCAACCTCGTCGGGCCGGCCGGGCTCAGCGTCGCCTGGGACAACGGGCTGCTCGCGCTCATCGGGGCCCTGGCGCTGCTCGGGATGACGCTCCTCCTCGCCTTCCTCGTCGCCTTCCGGGACGCCCTCCTCGCGGTCCTCCTCGTCCTGTTGCCGATCTTCACGCTCTTCTGGCCCTGGCCGTTCGCCTCCTCGCTCGCCTCCCGCGGTTGGAAGCTCTTCGTCGAGATGACCTTCCTGCCGTGCTTCCTGGTGGTCCCCCTGGCCCTCGCCGTCGGGTCCCAGAGCGTGCTCATCGTCCTCGCCCTCTTCGGTCTCGCCCTGGGCATGCCGAGCCTCCTCTCCCTCGGAGGGCGGGGACTCGGAGCCCTGGGCTCCCCCTCCCCCGCCGGGTTCGTGGCGGCCGGGCTCGGGCGAGGTCCGGGGATGGGGGTGGATTCAGTGGGGGGAGTGGCCCAGCACGGCACCCGTTCCTTCCGGTCCTCCCTCCCCCGCGGGGGTGCTGGAGCACGTCCCACGGCCCCCTGGCCCTCCGCCGCGCTGGGGCCGGCCTCGGCCGTGGTCTGGGGGATCGGGGAAGGCGTGGGCAAGCTGGCCCATCATCTGGGGAGCGCCGCGAACCGGCATCTCGGGCACGGCGGCGGGGGCTCCGGAGCGTCTCCCGCGATGAGGACGCGCCCCCCCTCCGCGCTGCGGGACGTCCCGGGAGCGGCCCGAGGGCGTCCCGTGGCATGAACGGAGATGTCCCGGGCGCTGGAGGTGCCCTTGCCGGAACGGCAGGGGCACCGGATGCTGATGGGTCCCTTCCAGGGGCCCACCGAGCTCCTCCGCGCCCTCCTCGGAGCCGGCGCCGGGCTCCTCCTTGCGCTCGCGGTGGGCCCGATCGAGGGCCTGCTACTGGCCGCTGCGTTCCTCGGGCTCAACCTGGTCCGCTGGAGGGACGAACCTCTCTGGGACCTCCTGCGCGATGCGCTCGCCTACCAGCTGCGTCAGGCGCTGACCTCGAGCCGCGCCCCACCCGCGGCGCTCGGCATCGACACCGACCTCCTGGTCGACCCGGAGGGAGGACGCTGGGCCGCCTGGGAGGCCCCCCTGCTCCCCGTCTCGGGCCACGACGTGAGGGACCTCTTCGCCGAGGCGCAGCGGCTCCTGGCCGCGCTTCCCGCGGGATGGGGGGAGGTCTTCCTGGCCCGCCGCGCCGTCCCCTGGACGGCCGTTCTCCCCTCCGGTCCTCCACGCCCCGCCGCCGAGCGGCTCGCGTGGGAAGGTTACCGGACGCTGCTGCGCGAGCTCACGCGGAACTGCTACCGCCACCGGCTGTTCGTGCTCGTGCCCGCCCGGTCCCTGGCACCCCCCAAGGACCCGGACGGGCCGGCGCCCTTCCATCCACCGGCGGGTTTCACCCGGGTCCGCGGCGCGGAACTTCGGGTCGTCGCTCGCTGGGACGAACCCATCGTATCCCCCGAGCCCGTCCGTCTCCCCCCTTCGCACCTGCCCTCGCCTCCCCCGGGAACCCGTTCGGGCCGTGGACCGGCTACGCTACCGCGGTAGCCCTCCTTTCCGGGGCGCTCGGCTTCTACGGCGTCGCCGAAGGGACGACCCCCTCGCTCGTCCTCCTCGTCTGGGTCCTCCTCGTGGCCCGGATGGGGAACTCGCCTCCGGCGGGACTGCCGAGCGGGGGGAAGTACGGGGGGGCCCGCTGGGCCCCCGCGGTCGCGGCCGGGCTTCTCGGGGCTACACTGTACCTCGACCCGGCCCTTCCGCTGGGGGAGGGGGCGCGCACCCTTCTCCTCGCCTGCGTCTCCGCCGGCCTCGCTTGGGCGCTCGCCCCCCGGGGGTCCTTCCACGCCGGGGAGGGGGGCTGATGCCCGGCTCGCCGCCGTCGAGGGGGGAGACGCCGGAAGGGGTGATCGCGGCGGACGGCCTGACCTACCTGCGCCTCTTCCGGCGTTTTCCCACCCGGGCTTCGGTGCCCGGCTTCCCGGCCCTCGGGCGGACGGACGCCCCGCTCGAGTCGGTCCTGCGTCTGCGCGGGATCCCTCCCGCCGAGGCGCTCCGCCAGGTCCGCGAGGACCTCGCCCATCTCGAGGCGGACCTCCGCGGCCTCCGGGACCGTTCCGATCCTCGCCGGGCAACGCTGGAGCCGCAGCTCGAGGGGGCTGAGCGGCTCGAGCACGGGCTCGTGCGACGCCAGACCCGCCTCTGGGAGGTGCTCTGGGGGCTCCGGGAGTCCTCCCGACGGGGCAGGCCTTCCACCCTCGCCGGGACCCAGGGAGCCTTGGAGTCCGAGGGGGCCCGCTTCTGGAACTCCCGCTGGAGGAGCGCACCCTTCCGCGAGGCCCTCCGCCCGGGGGGGCGGACACGGCCGGAGTGGTTCCACCGGCTCGACGAGGAGGGGCTGGCCGCGCTCCTCCCGCTCTGGGAGGACCGCGCGACGGAGCTCGAGGGTGTGCTGCTGGGGATGCACGCCGAGAACGGGACCCCGGTCTTCCTCGACCGCTTCCGGCACCCGCACCACTCCTCCGCCATCCTCGGGGAGACCGGCAGCGGCAAGAGCTATGCGAGCGCGCTCGGGCTCCTGCGTGCGCGCTGGGCGCACCCGGACCTCAGCGTCTTCGTCCTCGACCCGCTGGGCGGCCTGGCACGCTTCGTGGGTCTCCTCGGAGGGCATGTGGTGGTTCCCGGCCGGGGGGCCCTTCCGATCAACCCGCTCGATCCGGCCACCTCCGGCGGGGATGTGCGCCGGAAGATCGCGACGGTCTCGGTGATGCTCCGTGCGCTCTACCCCTCGCTGCACGATGAGGAGGCGGCCGTGCTCGACGTGGCACTCGAGGAGCTCTACCGGCGGTCAGGGGACCGCTCCCCGCAGCTGGGAGACCTCCTCACGTCGCTTAGGCAGCGGCTCCCGGCCGACCACCGGTTGCTCGCCCTCCTCCAGACCGCGGTCACGGGCTCCCTTGCCGGGCTCGACGGTCCGACACGATGGGACCTCGGGGGACCGCTCTGGGGCTTCGACCTCTCCCGGATCACGCCGGCCGAGCTCCCCTTCCTCCTCGTGCTCCTGCTCGACTTCATCGAGGGGGAGCTCCGGGGGCGGGAGGGGCCGAAGCTGCTCATCATCGACGAGGTCCACTACCTCTTCCGCTCCTCCGCCACCGCCGGTTACCTCGACCAGCTCGTCCGCCACGTCCGTCACTTCCGCACCGGTGTCGAGCTGCTCAGCCAGAGCCCCAACGACCTCACTGGGTCCGCGGCGGGGCGCGCCATCCTGGCCAACCTGGATTCCCTGCTCCTGCTCCGATTGAGGGAAGGAGGGCGCTCGCTCGGGGCGATCTACCCGCTGGCCGAGGAGGAGCGCGCAAGCCTTCGAGCGGCGCCGCTCCCCCGGGACCAGGGGTATTCGGGGGGACTGCTGCTTACCGGGGGTCGCCACTTGCCGGTCGCCATTCTCGCCTCTCCCGCCGAGGATGCCCTCCTTCGGGCGGGCTTCGACCGGGAGGGGAGCGAGCTCGCGGAAAACTCCGAGGGGAGCCGAGCGGGCGTGTCGGACCCGTGACCGGTTCCGGTGCAGCGCCGGGCTTTATGTAGGGCCAAACGGAAATCGTCCGACACATGTCCGACGTTTCTCCCTCCTCCCCGCCGCGCGCACGTCCGACCCCCTGGTCCGTCCGGAAGATCGTCGAGCAGGTGACGGGCCAGCCTCTCAGCGCGGTGCAGGGGAACGGGCCGGCACCCCCCCTCCGCGGGAGGTCGCCGGGGGAGCCTCGCCTGGGCCTGCCGGCCTTCCTGCCCGGCGGCCTCGGTGAGGACGCCCCCGCTTCCCTCCCCCTCCCCCATCCTCTCCATTTCGGCCCGCTCGGCGACGAGCAGAGTGGGGAGCGCGCGCTCCCCCATGGGGAGGGGCACCGGGCCGGGGGGGACCGCCCCGCCTCCAAGGGACCCCGCTCCGGCGCCCTCGAGCTCGAGCGCGTCTACCTCCACTATCTGCTCCTCCACCTGGACCGGCTCGGCGAGCCCGCGCTCAAGTACCTGCGGCATGCCGTGGAAGAGGAGTGCCGGGACCGGGGCTGGGAGCCCTAGAGGACCGCTCTACCTTCCCGCCGCCGTGGCGGAGGGCGGGGAAGACTGTGGGGGAACGTACCGGAGCAGGAGCACGCCCTCCACGGCCGCCCAGAGGAGCACGGGGGCGAGGATGAGCCGTTCCATCCCCCCTACCTGGAGCGGACCGTAGGTTCCCGCGGCGAAGAGTCCGACGGCCACGAGACCGACGGCACCGGAGAGGACGGAGTAGATCTCCAGATCGGA
>JAKATE010000081.1 GCA_021828085.1 Thermoplasmata archaeon
CGGTCGATCCGGTCGCGCTTCGCGTCTCTCGCCCCGTGGGACCGCTACGGCCTCCTGCAGGACACCTACGCGTTCTTCCTCGCCGGAGAGGTCGGGCACGACGAGTACCTGGAGCTCGTCCGCGCCGCCGCGAAGGAGCAGGACTACCTGGTCCTGGCCGAGCTCTCCATGGAGTCCGCCACCCTCCTCTCGGTGCTCTTCCAAAAGCCCCTCTACCTCGAGACGCTCCGGGCCACCGTCCGCGCGCAGGTGGACCGGTTGGGACTCGCCCCCGCCCACGGCGAGGCGACCCGCAACGGGGTCCTGCGGCAGAGCTGGACGAACCTGAGGGTCCTGATCGACCCCGAGTTCGCCTCCTCCCTCGCCTCCCGCTTCGCCACGTGGGAGAAGCAGGAGCCCTCCATCCGGGAGGCCGTCGCCCTGGCCTACACGCGCTCGAAGGGCGCGGAGACCTTCGACGAGGTCTTCTCCCGACTGAAGCGCGCGACGACCGACGAGGAGAAGGGACGCCTCGCCCACGCGCTCGGGGCCTTCCGGGACCGCGCGGCCTTGGAGCGCGCGCTAGAAGTGGCCTTCGGCGGGGAGGTGAGCCCGACCACCGGGATCGAGATCATCGTCACCATGATCAGGAACCCGGAGGCCCAGGACGTGATGTGGGAGGGGCTGCAGCAGTTCCTCCCCATCCTCGTCGAGAACTTCGCCGGGACCGGCGTCGTCCCCATCCTCCTGCAGTGGACGGTCCCCTACCTCGGGCTCGGGCGAGAGGCGGAGCTCAAGTCCTACTTCCACGGCCGGGACGTGGGCGACGGGGCCCGGGGGCTGATGAAGGGGCTCGACCTCCTCGCGATCAACTCCCGCCTCCAGCGCAGTTTCCCGACGGCGGGGTCCTAGGGTCCCATGGCCGGCGGCCCCACGGACCACTTCGCCAACGAGCGCACGTTCCTCGCCTGGGTCCGGACCTCGATCACGATCATCGGTCTCGGGTTCGTGGTGGCCCGGTTCGGCCTCTTCCTGCGGATCGCGACCGGGACGGGAGGGAACACCTCCCCGATCAGCGAGGTGGTGGGGGTCTTCCTGGTCCTGGCCGGCGCCGCCCTCGTCGCGGTCGCCATGATCCGGTTCCGGCGGGTGCAGGAGGAGCTCAAGGAGGGACGCTACGAGGTCCGCAGCGACGCCGAGCTCGTCCTCTCGGGCGCCCTCATCGCCGTCGGGGTCTGCCTCGGGGCCTACCTGCTCCTGACGGGCTGAAGCGCCGCGGGTCGGCGGACGCACCTACGATCTCGACACCGACCTCGATCGGACACCACGGGCGCGCGCGCCCGTTCGCTCAGGCCCCGGCCACCGAGCGCAGCGCCGTCCGAAGGCGGGGGGCGTCCCACGAGGCGATCCGGAGCGCCCGGGAGCGCGGCCCTTTGGGCGCCGGCTCCTCCGCCAGCTCTGCCCGGAGCCGGGCCACGATCTTCTCGTGCACCTCCGGAGGGACGGTGATGAGCCCGCCGAACGTCCGCAGGTCCTTCCACTGCTTCTCCGGGTCCGGGTCCGGTGAGATGTCCTCCCGGACCTCGTGGACGCGGTCCGGCGGGGCCATCTGAAGGACGCGGTCGGAGTTCTCCCAGTACCGGCGGTGGTCGGCGAGGGGATAGCCCATCTCCCGGGCGAGCTCGGCGTAGCGCTCGCGGACCTTCCCACGGAGCGAGGGGCCCCCGGCCCGGTGGTCCGGGAGCTGGGCCACGACCCGATGACGGGCCACGCGGGCGAGCTCCCCCAGCACGCGCACGGGATCGGGGACGAGCTGGAGCACGTGGATGATGAGCCCCGCGTCGAAGCTCCCGTCCGGGAAGGGGAGATGGTGCAGGTCCGCCAGGAGCACCCGGTCGATCCCCTTCTCCCGGGCCCGCGCCAGCATCCCGCGCGAGATGTCCGCTCCCGTCATCCGGAAGCCCCGGGCCTCGAGGAGCAGGGCGTACCGCCCGGTGCCCAAGCCCCCCTCGAGGACGTCGTGCGCGCCCTCGAGCGCCTCGGCCACGGCGCTCATGGCCTCTTCCGAGGGCGCCTTCCGGGTCGAGTCGTAGTAGGGCGCCACCAGGTCGAACTCGGCGGGGGTCATGTCAGAGAAGGGCCGTCGGTTCCTTTGAGGACTTCGCCGGGGGGAGCGCAGCGGGAGGCCGCGCCACGCGCACGATCTTGCGGAGCTGGTCGGAGACGGCCCGCGGGGCCTCCTCGTGCGGAAGGTAGCCCACGTCGGGGAAGAGGAGGACCTTCGCCCGGGGGACCTCCTTCTTGAACCGGTTCGCCGGGTCGCGGCCGGAGAACGGGTCCTCCTCCCCCCACAGCAGGTGGACCGGTCCGGTCCACCGCTCCAGCGAGGCGCGCAGCTTGGGCAGTTGCCCCCGCATCTCCCCGAGCTTGGGGGCGATGCGGCGGAGCGTCTGGGGGCCGGAAGCGCGCCAGCTCTGGTAGAGCTGGTCCACGTGCCGCTCGTCGAAGTAGGTGGGGTCGAAGAACCGGCGCAGGAGCCGGCGCCGGTAGGAAGGGAGGTCCGTCGGGGGAGCGGTCGTGAGGGCCTCGAAGGGCCCGGGCCTCAGGAACCCGAGGAGCCCCGAGGCGTCGTCGTTGTAGAGCGGTCCGTTCAGCAGCACGACCCGGGAGACGCGGCGGGCGGCCTCGCCCACGTCCTCGCTCAAGGCCCTCAGGCCCACGAGGGCGCCGAAGCCGTGGAGGATGAGCGTCGCATCGCGCGAGGCCGTCTCCCGCAGCGCCGCCTGGAGGACCTCCGCGTAGGAGGAGAGCGAGTAGTCCCACCCTTCGGCGACCCGGGTGCCGCCGAAGCCCGGAAGGTCGATGCGGATCTTCCTGTAGCGCGGCCCGAGCTCCCGGACCAGCGGGGCGAACCCCACCGAGGTCTCGAGGAGGTCGTGGACGAAGAAGAGGGTCGGCCCGGCCCCATCCTCGAGGAAGTGCGCGGCCTGGCCGGCGACCTCCCTCGTGACCTCTTCCGTCTCCGGTTCCACGGGGCCCCGAGAGCGCGTCGCGGGCAAAAAGCGGACGGAGGGCGCTCCGGCGGGGGGAGAGGTCCCCCCCCGTGCGCGCGGGCCTCAGCGGCTGACGGGAAGCGGGAGCTCGCCCTTGCGGCCGCGCCGGACCCGTCGGGCCTCCGCGTCGGTCCTTCCCGCGAGCCCGAAGAAGGCCTCGAAGGCGTCCTGGTCCTCCCGGACCAGGCGAGCGAGGTGGTCCTGGCCGGTGGCGTGCACCCGCGCGAGACGCGGGTCGCGCCGCAGGAGCTGACGGACGAGCCCCCGTCCCCAGCCGGAGAGGGCGTAGCGGTCGAGCGAGGAGAAGTGGCGCCCCCTCCGCTCCTCGCGGGGGAGCCGCACCACGAGCCCGAAGGCCTCCAGCCGGTCCAGGTCGGACTCGAGCTGGGGGTCGGGCCGCACCGTCCGGGCGGCGGCGCGGTCGGGAGAGCGGGGGAAGGCGTAGGGGAAGGGGGAGGCGAGCTCCTGCCTCCAGAGCTCCGGCAGGTGCGACGCGCGGGCCACGGCGGCGAATCCCTTCTCGCCCTCGAGGTACACCCGGACCTCCCGGAGCGGGGGCGCGGCGAACGCCTCGAACAGCACGCTAAGGAGCATGAGGGCGGCATCGGGCGAGAACGTGCGCTCCGCGTGGGCGTCCCCGAGCGTCGTGAGCAGCGCGGACTCGAGCTCCAGAGAAACGACGAATCCGTCCGCCTCGTCCTCGGGCAGGCGTCGATGGAGGCTCTTCGCGCGGTGCAGGTCGAACAACGGGTCGACGCGCACCGAGTACCGTTCGTGCGCCGGCGCGAGCACGATGCGGGGCGGGGGCCCGTCGGCGCGGACGTAGATCCGGACCCCCATCGCCCGGTGCGTCGCCGCCACCGTCCCCCGGATCAGCGGCAGCGAGGTCAGCGGGACCGGCGGCCGGGGGTCCTCCGGCGCGGCGGTCCTGAGCGTGGCCCCGGGAGGCGTCGCGCCCCACACGTCCGCCACCACGTCGGTCGCGAGCCAGGAGCCGAGCGTCGAGGCGAGCCGGACGGCGAGGTCGCGGTGGTCCTCGGACAGGAGGAGCGCGACGGCGTACCGCGCCGGGGGCGAGATCCCGTCGAACCCGATCTCCGCGAGCTCGCTCCAGGGCACGCGACCGGCGAGGTGGGAATCGAGCTCGCCGATCTCCTTCGGCACCCGGCCCCGGAGGAAGGCCATGAGCTCGGCGTCCCCGGCCTGCTCGACGAGCCGGGTGAACTCCCTCCTTGCGCTACGGTCCGTCGACCGGAAGAACTCCCGCAGCGCCCGCGCGAGAAGGAGGTCCGCGAGCCGGTCGCGCGGCTCGTCGTGGATCTTCACCTGCAGGTGGTGGCGGGCCAGGAGGAGCTGCTCGGCGAAGTAGGCCCGCTCGGAGTTGAGGACGATCTCGCCGTCGCTGCGGCGCAGGAAGAGCGACGGGATGAGGTGGACGTCCAGGCCGGAGGGGAACCCGCAGTGGAGGTTGTCCCGCGTGATGTAGTCGATCCGGTCGGCGTCGATCTCGCCGTGGACGATGAGGCTCATCGACGTGTCGGGGTGATGGCCCACCGCGAGCGCGGCGAGCTCTTTGGGCTCGATCCCCCGGAACTCCGTGTGCCGCTCGAGGACCTCGCGCAGGTCCGGGTCCGTCGCGACCCTCCGCTCGGTCACCGCCTCGTGCGAGACGAGCGCGGAGAGCTCGGGGGCCCCCACCTCCTTGCCGTAGAGGCGGGCCGCCAGCTCCAGGGTGTGGGAGAACGGCGGATGGCCGACGTCGTGCAGGAGCCCGGCGAGCCGCACCATCCGGACCTGCCGCTCGTCGAAGCCCGGCAGGTCCCGCACGAGGAGACCGGCCGCGTGCATCACCCCGACCGAGTGCTCGAACCGGGTGTGGTTCGCCCCGGGGAAGATCGCCCAGGCGAACCCCATCTGACGGATGCCCTTGAGACGGGTGAGGAGCGGGATCCCGAGGAGGTCGGTCTCGCCCGGGGAGAGCGGGACGAGCCCGTAGATCGGGTCGCGCAGGTAGCTGGGGGCGCGCGAGTTCACGGTCGGCCCCCCAGCTCGAGGGCGGGGAACGGGGGATGGGCGAGGAAGGACGACTGCGACCCCGGGCACCCGCCCGACGCAGGGGCCCCGCCCGTCGTGGTCGAACCGACGCGCGGGGGCTGCATGGGGCGGGAAGAGCTCTCCTCCTTCAATACGCCTCGGCCCGACCTGGCCGAAGGGGTGGGAGGATGACCGGGGGCGGTCAGAGGGTGGAAGCCGGAGGGGGATCGGCGGGGGCCTGGGCCTGGGTGGGACCCGTGGCCGCGCCCGCACCCGTTCCCGCGTCCGTGGTCGTGGCCGTCTCGGCGTTCGTGGGAACGGACCGGACGACGCGTTCGTACGCTTTCATGCGGTCCTCGGCCTGCAGGATCGCCAGGTGGAACTCGGGGGTGGACCGGTCCGCGGCCTCGAGGTACTCCAGGCACTCCCGCAGCGTGCGGGCGGCGTGGCTCGTCTCCTCCGAGGAGGGGGCGGGGGGTAGGGCGGCGGGGCCGTCGACCATCTCCACGGGCCCTTCCGGCTCCATCCAGGCCAGCGCCGGGTCGGTCGCGCTCTCGTCCCCCTCTCCGGCCTCGGGGGCCGGGGGGTCGGGGGACAGGCGCTCGGTCTCCCGCTTGAGCTCCTCGTAGCGCTCCTCGCCCACGAGCTCCACCGCGAGGTCCCCCAGGACCGACAGGCAGCGGCGGATCTCGCTGTAGATCACGAAACGGTACTGACGGACCCGGCGCAGCCGCGCCACGGCCTCGTCGTACTCCCGCTGGAGCTGCTCCCTCCGCGCGTCCCTCACCGTGAAGGGGAGCGCAAGCGAGGAGGGAGGCGTGGTGGCGGGAAGGGTGCTGTCCGCCGGCATCGCCCTCGAACGGTACGCATGGCCACCGCGGCTATTCAAAGCTTAGAGCGCCGGGGCTCCGGAACCCGGGACACAGACGTTTTATTCGGTCCGAAACGCCATCCCCCTACCGGAGGCCCCTCGCGAGGGGCCCGGGTCGTGGTCCGAATGGTGGAGGTGCTCCCCCGCTCCCGTCCGGGGACCGAGGAGGGTCGCAAGAGCGACCACGAGCTCGAGGAGGCCCGGGCGCGGGAGGCGGAGGAGGAGACCCGGGGGCTCTCCGAACGGGCGGTCGACCTCGCGCGGCACTTCGCCGGCAAGATCGAGGTCATCCCCAAGGTCCCGGTGCGCTCGCTGAAGGACTTCTCCTACTGGTACACCCCGGGCATCGCCCAGGTCTCCCGGGAGATCCACAAGGACCCGGAGCTCTCCTTCGAGCTCACCGGGCGATGGAACACCATCGCGATCGTGACCGACGGGTCGCGGGTGCTGGGGCTGGGCGACGTCGGACCGGAGGCCGCCCTCCCGGTGATGGAGGGCAAGGCTCTGCTGTTCAAGTATCTCGGCGGCGTCGACGCCTTCCCGATCCCCATCCGGGCGAAGGACCCCAACGCGATCATCGAGACGGTCCAGAGGCTCGAGCCCGCCCTCGGCGGGATCAACTTGGAGGACATCGCGAGCCCGAAGTGCTTCCATATCCTGGACGAGCTCCAGAGGACCCTCTCCATCCCGGTCTGGCACGACGACCAGCTGGGGACGGCGGCGGCCACCGTCGCCGGGCTCATCAACGCGCTCGAGCTCACGGGGAGGAAGATCTGGCAGACGGGGATCGTCCTGCTGGGCGCGGGGGCCGCGAACCAGGCCACCGCCCGCCTCCTGAAGGCGCTCAAGTGCGACATGGGGGCCCTGACCGTGGTCGACCACCACGGGATCCTCCACTCCGAGCGTGAGGACATCGACGAGCTCATGCTGCGGAACCGGTGGAAGTACGAGCTCGCGCTCTCCACGAACGAGGCCCGCGCGCGCGGGTCCCTGAAGGAGGCCCTGGGCGGGGCCGACGTGCTCATCGCGGCCTCGACCCCCGAGCCGGGCCTCATCAAGCCCGAGTGGATCGCGGGCATGGCCCCGGACCCCATCGTCTTCGCCCTCGCGAACCCCAGCCCCGAGATCTGGCCGGACATCGCGAAGGGCGCGGGGGCGGCGATCGTCGCGACGGGGCGCAGCGACTTCCCGAACCAGGTGAACAACTCGCTCATCTTCCCTCCGGTCTTCCGCGGCGTCCTGGACGCCCACGCCAAGGGGATCCCCGACCTCCTCGCCCTCGAGGCGGCGCAGGAGCTCGCCCGCCAGGCGAAGGTCAAGGGGCTGACGAGGGAGCACATCCTGCCCACCATGGCGGAGGAAGGGGTCTTCCCCGAGATCGCCGCCTCGGTGGCCACGAAAGCGGTCGAGCTGGGCCTCGCGCGGGCCAAGCGCAGCCGGGAGGAGTTCCTCCAGCTGGCGCAGGCCCGGATGGCGCGGCCCAAGGAGCTCGCCCACGTCCTGATGAAGAACGGCCTCCTTCCCCCCATGCCCGGGCAGGAGGTCGTCTGAGCTCCTCCCCTGGGGAGCGAGCGAGCAGGCGAGCGACGAACATGGGCACGGACGATAGAGGAGAAGGAGCAGCGATGTCGGAGAGCAGGGCCGCGAGGTTGATCGAGGAGGCCGCCGCCAGCCACAAGGAGACCGGGCACCGCATCACGGTGCGCCCGGCGAAGACCCCGGACATCCCGGCGCTTGCCGGGCTCCTGGTGCGGCTCAAGAGGCTCAACGAGGAGTTCGACCCGCTGCTCAAGGTGCGCGTCGACGCCGAGAAGCAGGCCGTGACCGTGCTCGAGGCCGCCCTCCAGGACCCGAGGATGCTGATCCTCGCCGGAGAGGGGACCGGGCCCGACCAGGGGAAGATCGTGGGCGTGGTCCGCGCCGCGCTGCGGGACCGCGTCTTCTACACGCCCGAGGTCGAGGGCGTCATCCTGGACATCTACCTGCTACCGGCGTTCCGCAGGAAGAACGTCGGGGAGTACCTCCTCGCGGAGACCGTGCGGCACCTGAAGGAGCTCGGCGCCGGCATCGTGACCGCGGAGTTCCCCGCCCAGAACCAGATCGCCGTCCGGTTCTACGCGAAGCGCGGCTTCCGCCCGCTCAACTCCAAGCACGCGAAGATCATCTAGCGGGCCCCGCCCCCGCCTCCGTGCCTGGACCCGGACCCCCCCACGCTCGCGCGTCAAGGCGCGAGAGGGAGGCCCGTCCTCCCGGGCGTCGGAGCGGCTGGCGTCCGCGTCCCGCCGTAGCGCTGGTCCGTGGCCACGCGCATGGCCAGGTCGGGGTGCTCCTCCATGACCTCCCTCCAGGAGGCGAAGTGCTCCAGGCGCCACAGCGTCCGGGGCGGCTCGTCGCCGTACTCCTCCATCGTGTGGACGACGAACGTGTGCGGCCCCTCGCACCGGTAGAGCGTCCGCTCCTGCGAGAGCGGGCCCTCGGCCGGGAACGCGGTCGCGGTCGGGGAGGTG
>JAKATE010000082.1 GCA_021828085.1 Thermoplasmata archaeon
TCGTGGAGAGCGCGGACCCGAAGGGAGGGTGGTCGTGCTTCGGCCGCGGGCGCAACCTGGACTCTTGGGAGGGTCTCGCCGCTCTCGCCGCCTATCCGCGGGAGCGCTGGAGCACCTCCATGCGGGAGTGCGTGGACCGGGCCTGCGAGTTCTTCCTCGAACGGGAGCTCCACCGGCAGGGGGCCCGCTACGAGCCATGGTACCGCTTCCACGACCCGGTCCACTACTACTACGACGTGCTCGTCGGTCTCGATTTGATGACCTCCCTGGGAAGGGCGGGCGATCCCCGGCTCGGGTTCGCCATGCGACTGCTGCGCTCGAAGCGCAGACGCGACGGCCGGTGGAATCTGGACGCCGTCCATCCGGACGTCGAAGGACCTCTCGCGCGGTGGTATGAGGGGCACCCCGGGCAGGTCCCGACTCCTTTCGCGTTGGAGTCCGCGCGAGCGCCGAGCCGAAGGGTGACGCTCCGGGCGCTCCAAGTGCTCGCCCGCGTCGAGGCCGCTCGCTCCGTCTCCCGCTAACCAGGAGGTAAGGCAACGGCCGGCCCGGGGTGACCGGGAACGTCTTCCCGTGGGAGGAGCCCGGCGAGGGGCGATCGGGAACGCAGGATAATGAACCTGCGCCCCGTTCCCGTACCCCCGTGGCCCGTGGGTCCGCCGGGAGCACGCCGCCCTCCTTCCCGGATCCGGCGGTCAGCGGCTATCTGCCCCTCGAGGATTACGGGGTCATCGGCAACAATCGCACCGCGGTGCTCGTCAGCCGCCGCGGCTCGGTGGACTTCGCGGGCTTCCCCCGCTTCGATTCCCCTCCCACGTTCCTCGCCCTCCTCGACCGCGAGAAGGGAGGGAACTTCGAGCTGAGACCGGCCGATCACAAGGTCTCGTCCGAGCTCTCCTACGAGCCCGGGACCAACGTGCTGGTGCACACCTTCCGGTCCGAGGACGGCTCGGAGGCGAGCCTTGTGGACTTCTGCCCGGAGGTCGGGTCGGAGCAGATCCTCATGTCGGAGATCCACCGCCGGCTTTCCCTCACGCGGGGGACCATGGCCTTCGAGCTGGTCTTCCGGCCCCGCTTCGGGTACGCCCGCGGGGTCCCGTCGTTCGAGATCTCCTCCCACGGTGCGCTGGCCCGCCACGACGCCGGATCGGCGTCCCTGGTGACCTACCGGCCCCTCCACGAGGCCGGCGGAGAGGTCCGCAGCGCCTTCTCCTTGGAGACGGGCCAGGAGGAGTGGTTCGTCTTCTCCCACGGCTCGGAGACGGTCACTCCCCTGGAAGCCTTCCAGCCGGCGCAGCGGCTCGAAAGCACGCTCCGCTACTGGCGCGACTGGTCGGGGCGCTCCAGCTACCATGGCCGCTGGCGGGGCCTGGTGGAGCGCTCGGCGCTCACGCTGAAGCTGCTCTTCTACCGGCCCACGGGGGCCATGGTGGCGGCCCCCACCACCTCCCTGCCCGAGGTCGTCGGCGGGGTGCGCAACTGGGACTACCGGTACACCTGGGTCCGCGACACGGCCCTCGCCGTGCGCTCGCTCTTCCGGCTGGGCTACGACGAGGAGGCGCTCTCCTTCGTCTATTGGCTGCTCTCCCTGCTCGTCCGGGACCGGGAGCGGCTCCGCGTGCTCTACGACGTGGAGGGCCGCTCCCCGCCCCCGGAGACGGAGCTCGATTCCCTCGAGGGGTACCGGGGGAGCCGACCGGTCCGGGTCGGGAATGCCGCCCACGAGCAGGTGCAGCTCGATATGTACGGCAACGTCCTCGACGTGGCGAACCTCCTGGAGATCCACGGGGGCGTCATCTCCGTGGACCTCTGGAGGGAGCTCCGCCACCTAGTGAACCGGGTGGTCGAGCTCTGGCCGACGCCCGACCGGAGCATCTGGGAGGTCCGCGGACCCCCGCGCCATTTCGTCTACTCCAAGGTGATGTGCTGGGTCGCGCTGGACCGGGGATTGAGCCTGGGCCAAAGGCTCGGGATGGTGGCGGACTACGAGCTCTGGGACCAGACCCGCGAGAAGGTGCGGCAGAGCATCCTCACCGACGGCCTCACCCCGGACGGGAGGTCCTTCGCCTGGTACTATGGCGCCTCCAGCGTCGACGCCTCGCTGCTCCGCCTGCCTCTGCTCGGCTTCCTCCGGGCCGAGGACCCCCGGATGGTCGCCACCGCCGAGCGCGTGGAGCAGGAGCTCACGGACGGGCCGTGGGTCTACCGCTACCGGATCGAGGACGGTCTCCCGCAGTCGGGGATGGAAGGTTCCTTCCTCCCGTGCGCCTTCTGGCGCATCGAGTACTACACCCTGCGCGGGGAGCTCGAGCGCGCACGGCGCCTCCTGGAAGGCCTGCTGGAGGGCGTCGCCTCCCTGGGCCTCCTTCCCGAGGAGATCGGCCCCCGCGGCGGATATCTGGGAAACTATCCCCAGGCGTTCAGTCACCTGGCGCTCCTCCTCGCGGTGACCCGCCTCAACGAGGCGCTGGACCGACGGCAGAGCGTCTCGCCCCTGCGGTCTGCTGCCCCTTCCGCCCCCCGGCACCAGGGGGGAAGCTCCTCGAGGAACTGGTAGCCACGGCGAGGTCCCGCGGCTCTACCGGTCGGCTCCTCTGCACCGAGGGGTTGAAGAACCCCTTCCGGGGCTCGGTTCCGTCCATGAGCACCGTGGTACCCCCGGCGATGGTCCCTGCCCCCCTGCCCGGCCCGGCCCAGAGCCTGGAGCATCTCTCCCCCCACGACCTGGTCACGTACTTCCGGTGCCCGCACGAGATGGAGCTCCACCGGGCGCAGCACCTCAGCTGGAGGACCGGCCAACCGATGACCCCCCGGACCCCGGACGGGACGCTCTCGACGCCCCGCTCCCCGTTGCTCCCCCCTCCGGTGGGGGAACCCCAGGTCGTCCACGGCCGCCTCGACGTGGGCCTGAACGACGTGCTCGTCTACCAGGACCCGGACGAGCCGTCCCTGCCGTTCCTCTTCCCCTCCGAGCGGAACCACGCCCACGCCTTCCTGCACGCGAACTCCCCCACCCTGGCCGACCCGGCCTGGGGGCTCAGCGGGAGGCCGGACTACGTGGTCCGGACCCCGCAGGGCACGTTCTACCCGGTGGAGTACAAGGAGACGCACCTCTTCGAGGACTATCCCCGGCATCACGGGCGATTCTTCGACTTCCTGCAGGTGCTCGCCGAGTGCCGGCTCGTGGAGGCCGTCTGGGGCTCGGCCCCCCGCAGCGGGTTCGTCTACTACGGCGACAGCGCCGGCGGAGGGGAGCGGGAGGGCTGGGTGGAGGTCCCCTACGCCGGACCCGCCCAGCGCTGGCTCGAGCAGGCGCTCCGGATCATCCGCGCGGACCGAATCCGAGCTCCCGTCCCCAACCCTGGAAACTGCACGCACTGCGAACCGAACCGGGACGGGCTCTGCCGTTACGCCCGGGGGGATTTCGAGGAGCTCCACCCCACGCACCGGGGAGAGATCCCACGGTTCCGTCGGTTCTACTAAGCCCCCGGGGAGAGGGCCGGTAGGGACGGGGGGCCCGGCGGCCCCTGGAGGAAAGCCTTCGGGGTCCTGGGACGCCAACGGTAAGGCGTCCTCGGGCCTGCGTTAAGCCGATGCCCCCGGGCCAGAGCGTCGAGGCTTCGGACCTTCCCGCCGCCTTCGAGGAGGCACGGCGACGCGTTCTCGCCGGACCGGAGTTCTCGGGGGTCTACACCAGCCCGCTCTGGCCGGTCCCGGCCCCCGCGGACCATCCTGCCTGGAAGTGTGCCGTGCTCCAGAGACGCGTCGAAGGGGGGGCCGAGCACTGGGGCCACCTCTACCTGGTCGTCTCCCCTCCGGGGGTCCCGGTGGAGGTGGAGGAGATCCGGGAGCCGACGGGAACGAGCGGCTGGCCCCACCCGCCCGTGGAAGAGCTCACCCCGGGGAACGGGGCGGTCGGACGGGTCCGTTTCTTCCTTCGTGCCCGTACGCCGCCCGGGCCGGAACCCCTCCGCAGGTTCACCGCGGCGCTGCAGGCCCACTGGCCCCTCTCCCGATAGGCCCGTCGTACCCTGCTCGCGCGGGGGGGCGTGGGCGTCGAGGCCGCTTCACGGACCATATAAGACCTGATTTCCGGCTGGCGACCCCCATGAGCCTGAAGCGGATCGTGGTGGCCGTCGATGGGTCCCCTTCAACGGAACGGGTCCTTTCCGTGGCCGAGCAGCTCGCTCGCAGCAGCGGCGCCCTCCTCCAGATCGTCTGCGTGGTCACTCCCCCCCACAGCTACCTGCGCGTGACCGAGAAGGTCAGCGAACCCGGGGAGAACGAGGCCGGCTACTTCCGCGAGCTCCTCTCCCGGCTGGAGTCCCAGGCGCACCACTCCGGCGTGCGCCAGGTGGAGCACGCCCTCCTGGAGGGGTCACCGGCGGAGGCGATCCTCGAATCCCTCGGGGCCGAACCTCCGGACCTCCTTGTGGTGGGTTCCCGGGGGCGCACCGGCACCCGCCGGCTCCTCCTGGGGAGCGTCTCCAATGCCCTCGTGCAGGTCGCCCCCTGTCCTGTCCTGGTGGTTCGCCCCCCGCCGCACGGGGAGGACCCGGGTCGGACCCTGGCGGTGCGCGACATCTCCGTGGCTGTGGACGGTTCCCACCCGGCGGAGCTCGCGGTTGAGCTCGGCAGCTCCCTCGCGAAGGCGCTCGGGGGGGTCCTCACGCTCGTCACCGTCATCCCTCCATCCCCGCGCGTCGGTCCCGAGGGGACCGCGACGGAGTCGGAGCGCGCTCATCACGCGCACCTCGTCGAGGAGCTCCGGGGGCGGCTCACCGACCATCTGAAGGATGTCCGTTTCGAGATCTACGAGGGTTCTCCGGCGGACCGCCTGCTGGAGCACACCGAGACCCACCCCTCCGAGATCCTGGTGGTCGGCTCCCGGGGGCTGAGCCGTACCCAGCGGGTCCTCCTGGGCAGTGTCTCGCAGGCGCTGGTGAACCACGCCTCCGTTCCGGTGCTCGTCGTAAGGGACCGCGAGCACGCACAAGCCGGCCGGTCCTCTCGGGGAAAACGTCCGATCCCCTGAGGGACGGACGGGCGTCGGTCCGCCCCGGGCGGAGAGCTGGGGCCAGCCGCAGGCGTCGGCACGACCCGAGCCGGTGCATGCACCAGTCGTGGGAGTCGGCGGCCCACGGGGGAACGTGCTGGAGGACGGCGAAGGGAGGAAGAGCCGCGTTCCGGGGGGAGCGGGTGGACGCGACCCCCCGCGAGGACCTCCCCGTGGACCGGTCATCCTCAAGCGCGAGGAGCGCTCGACCGCCGGGCATGGACGACCCCCCCGCCTCGCCGGAGAGCTTCTTTTCGAAGCATGCCTCCGCCTACGTCACCAGCGAGCGCCACGCCCGGGGAGCGGACCTCGAGGTCCTCCTCTCTGCTCTTGCTCCTATCGGGTCGGAACGGGCGCTCGACGTGGCCACGGGCCCGGGCCACACGGCCCTGGCCCTTGCCCCCCGGGTTCGGGAGGTGGTGGGGATCGACGTCACCGAGGAGATGCTCGCCGAGGCGCGGAAGCTGGCCGCCTCCCGAGGGGTCGGGAACGTCGTCTATCGCCCCGGGGACGCGATGCACCTGCCCTTCACGGACGGCTCCTTCGGGATCGTCACCAGCCGCCGCGCCCCGCACCATTTCCCGGACATCGGCGCCTTCGTCCGCGAGGCGTTCCGTGTGCTTGAGGACGGCGGACGCCTCGGCGTCTCGGACATGAGCCCCCCGGTGGAGGGGGCCGCCCTCTCCAACCGGATCGAACGCCTGCGCGACCCTTCCCACGCCCGCGCCCTCCCGGAAGGGGAGTGGACGGAGGACCTGCTGGAAGCAGGGTTCACCCTCTCCTTCCTCAGCGTGACCTCCGATACCCTGTCGTTCGAGGACTGGCTCTCCCCGGTGCCCATGGGCGGCCCGGAAGAGCGGGCGATCCGGGAGGCCCTCCGGACCTCGACCCCGGAGGAGCGCTGGGCGCTCGGGGTGCGGGAGAGCGGGGGCGAGGTCTCCGGCTGGGAGAAGCGCAGGGTGGTGCTCGTCGGCTCCAAGACCCTCGCCGGTCCGGAATAGCCTCCCTCGGCCGAAGACCGGGGCCCAACCGACCAGGGGTCCCGACCGGACCCTCCGGAACGGACGGGCAAATCTTCTTGACGAGGGGCTGCGCTGCGTGTCCGTGGCCGAGGCCCGGGTCTCCGGGGAGCTCCCCTCCCCCCTCCTACCGGGAGCCGCTCCGCAGAGCGGCCCCTTGCGCGACCGGCGGGGCCGCGTCGCCCGGAAACTGAGGCTCTCCCTGACCGACCGCTGCCACTTCTCCTGCGTCTTCTGCATGCCCGAGCGGGGGAAGGTCCAGTGGATCCCCCGGGAGGAGATCCTGGACTTCGACGAGATCGTCCGGATCGTCCGGCTCCTCGCGCTCGACGGCGTGGAGAAGGTGCGCCTGACCGGGGGGGAACCCCTCCTGCGTCCCGGCGTGGCGGACCTCCTCCGCCGTCTGAAGGGCCTCCCGGGGCTCCGGGAGATCGACATGACCACCAACGGGGAGCGGCTCCCCGAGCTCGCCCGCGAACTGCGCGAGGCCGGGCTCGATGGGATCACGGTGAGCCTCCACAGCCTCCAGCGCGAGCGCTTCGCCCAACTCGCCGGCCTTGACGTTCTTCCGAGGGTCCTCGAAGGGATCGAGTCCGCCCTTCGCGTGGGCTTCCCCGTGAAGATCAACGCGGTGGCGATCCGGGGGTACAACGAGGAGGAGATTCCGGCCCTGGTGGAGTACGCCCGCGAGCGCTCCCTCCCCCTGCGTTTCATCGAGTTCATGCCCCTCGACGGTCGGGGGAACTGGGACCAAGGGAGCGTGCTCACGGGGGCGGAGATCCTCGCCACCCTGCGCTCGAGCCACCCGCTCACGCCCCTGGCACGGGAGAGCGGGGACACGGCCCGTCGCTACCGGCTCGAGGGGAGCGACGCGGAGGTCGGTCTCATCACCCCGGTGAGCGAGCCCTTCTGCGACGACTGCGACCGGATCCGGCTCACCGCCGACGGGAAGCTCCTCACCTGCCTGTTCGACACCCACCTCCACGACGTGCGCGGCCCTCTGCGGGCCGGCGCCTCCGACGAGGAGCTGCGAGCTCTCCTCCGGCGCTCCTACGAGGAGAAGCCCCCGGGGATCCAGTACATCCGGGACCTCCAGCACGGCTTCCAGAAGCCCCGGCCGATGCACGCCATCGGCGGTTAGGGCCGGGCGCGGCTACTTCCAGCCGGGGGAAGCTGGGGCGTCCCCTTCCCCCCGCAGGAAGCGCTCCAGAGGGAGGAAGGGTCGGGGCGCCCCCGGGGGAGGGGGGAAGCCCAAGGTGTCGGAGAGGAGCCAGTCGTACTCGTAGAGATAGAGGGCGTGGTAGCCCACCGCGTTCATCGCCCGGATCGCCCATCGCCCCGTGCCCGGGGAGACGTGGACCCACCGGGGCGTGCGCCCCACCGCACGCGCGAGGAGCTCGAGCAGCTCGAGGTAGCGCAGCCGCTCCGGTCCGCCGGCGAGGACATCCTTTCCCAGTTGCCCTTCCAGGGCCGCCGCCACGAGCGCACCGACGTCGCGGTGCCAGATGGGGGAGAGATGGTACTCCCCCTCCCCGAAGAGCGGGAAGTGCCGGTGGCGGCGCATCAGCCCGAGCATCACCGCGATCAGTCGGTCGCGCGGGGCGAAGACCGCCGAGGGGCGCACGAGGTTCACCGTGAGGCCGCTGTGCAGGAGCTCGCGCTCGAAGTCGCGGCGGCGCACGAAGTACGGGATGGTGCGCTCCCAGCGCTCCGGCCCCGGGGGAAGGGAGATCTGGACGAACCGCTCCACCCCCGCCTCGCGGCAGCGCTGGAGCAGGCGGCGGAGGCCTTCGTGGGGGGCCCGGAAACGCGCGTCGGGTCCCGGCTCGCGGTACCAGATGAGGTTCACCACGGCCCCGACGCCGTCGAGGAGACGCGGCGGAAGTTCCGGCCCGCTGATGTCCCCCGGGACGAACTCGACGCGTCCCTGCTCCGTCGCCAGGGGGGAGCGGTGGAAGCTCCGGACGGGGAAGCGGCCGACGAGCTCCTCGAGGACCCCGCTCCCGACGACGCCTCCGCCCCCCCCCACGAGGAGCACCTTTCCCTGCATCGGACCGGGGCCCGCAGCCCCTCGACTTTATACTTCCGTTCCCTCTCAACCCCCGCGCCATGGCCGTCTCCTCGGTCTTCCGATGGGTCCGGGTCGCCTGGGCCGTGCTCGGGATCGCCCTGGCCCTCCTTTTGATCGTCTGGATCGCCGTGCTCTGGGTCCAGACCGGGGCGTGAGCCCCCGGTTTCGGGCTACCAGAGCCGACCGAGCGGATCGTCCTCTTCCGCCGCCTCGGAGAGCGGGGGCAGGACCGCCCCCGCGGC
>JAKATE010000083.1 GCA_021828085.1 Thermoplasmata archaeon
CCGGCGTGGGGGGGGTGGGTGGCCGCCCTCCCGCGGGGGGGGCAGGGGGGAGGGCCCGGCGGGGCCGGCGGGGGCGGCGGCGGTGGGGGAGCGACGGGTGGGGAGGTCCCGTAGCCGGGGGAAGCGGGCGCGCCCGCTTCCGGCGCGGGTGGGGCCCCGTACCCGTACGGGGGAGCGGCGGAGGCGTAGGGGACGGGAGGGGCGCGCAAGCTGTCCTCCAGCCGGATCCAGGCCACCAGCAGAAGGACCCCGGGGATGACCAGGACGAAGATCAGGGAGATGATCCCCCAGAGCAGCAGCTCGCTCGAGGCCCGGCGCAGGTCCCCGGAGGTGAACATCTGGAGGATATCCCCGAGCTTCAGATAGGTGATGATCCCGATGACGAACCCGATGAGGAGGTACACTCCGCTGAGGAGGCCAATGGCGTGCACGGCGAGGATGCCGAGGGCCCCGAGGGCGACGGCCACGAGGGAGAGGACGAGGACGAGCAGTCGGGAGATCTCGACCAGCCGTCGTGCGTCGTCTGTGGCCGAGGAACCGAACGCCGGTCCGGCGTAGGGTGGGCTCTGGGCGGGTTGCATGTCCAGAAAGCGCACCGACCCTCCCATAAAGATGGCTATGTGGCCCAGGGGGGCGGCTCCCGCCTAGGCCGGAGGCGAGGGGGGGCTCCCTCCGCCCTCCGGGGAGAAGATCGGGCGGGAGAGGACCAGATGCAGGAACGACACCAGTAGGAGGAGCCCGAGCACGACCCCGAAGACCAGCCCCACGATCCCGTAGACTAGGGTCCTTTCCCGCGCCCGGGCCAGTTCGTGGCGGGTCCAGAGCAACTCGAGCCCGGGAAGCTCCCGGTAGAGGAGCAAAGCCACCGCGACCCAGAGGCCGTCGTAGAGGAGTCCCCCGACGGTGTCCGGGCTCGCAGGGTGGGGGGCGAGGAGTGCGGTCAGCAGGGTGTAGAGGAGGAAGAAGGTCCCCACGAGCGCCCAGGCGATGGCGACGGGCCGCAGGGTCTGCCAGTATCGGCTCAAGGGCATGGAGAGTAGGGCGTCCGCGCCCTGTTCCGCAGGCGGATCGGTAGGTGGGCTCGCCATCCCCAAAAGCTCCCGCGGGGAGGGTGGGTCCGCTTACTTAAGCCGGCCCAGGGCGGGAGCGCGGGGCCTTAAGCCGCCCTCCGTCCATATCGGGGGGAGCACCGGTGCGGACGAACGTTATCATCGCCGCGACCCTCACTCTGGATGCGGTCTTCTTCGTCCTGAACATCTCGGTCGCCGCGGTGGGGGGGAGCCGGGCGGTGCTCTCCCAGGCGGTCTACACCATCAGCGACCTGGTGGGGACCGGGATGATCCTGCTCGGGCAGCGCGAAAGCGTCCGGCCGGCGACTCCCCGCCACCCCTTCGGGCGAGGGAAGGAGCGGTTCTTCTGGGCGTTCGTGGCCGGCCTACTCACCTTCTCCCTGGCCGGCTCGCTGGTGCTCGGCGAGGGGCTCCTCCAGATCCTCACCCCCAAACCAGTGGCGGCCATTTCGGACGGCCTCCTCACCATCGCCGGGACCCTGGCGGCGAACCTGGGAAGCCTGGTCGTGGTCCTCTGGGAGCTCCGACGGGACGGTCAGACCGTGGAGGGGCTTCTCGCGAGCGAGCACCAGGGGGTGAAGTCGATCTTCCTCCAGGACACGGTAGCGGTGGCAGGGGCGGCCGTCGCCTTCTCCGGGCTCTTCCTGGTCCGGATCACGGGCAACGCGCTGTACGACGGGCTCTCCGCCGCCGTGGTCGGGGCACTCCTCCTGCTGACCGGCTTCGTGCTTGCGGCGGAGGCCCGCAGCCTGCTGGTGGGCCGGTCGGTCAGCGACGAGGAGGGGCGGGAGATCCTCCGGACGGTCGAGCAGTACCCGTTCGTCCGGAAGGTCGTGGACATGCGGAGCATGGTCCTGGGCCCGGAGGAGGCGCTGGTCACCCTCCAGGTGAACTTCCTGGACGAGCTCAACACCGACGATATCGAGATGCACATCGATCAGCTGCAGCGGTTCATCCGGGGGGAGCACCCGCGGGTCCGGCATCTGGTCATCCAGCCCGTCTCGGCCCCGGAGGAGCCCCACCGCCCGCGGCCGAAGGGATCGGCCCCTCTTCCGTCGGGAGGTTCGCCCGGAT
The DNA here is from genome assembly GCA_021828085.1 of Thermoplasmata archaeon. Lineage (GTDB taxonomy): Archaea > Thermoplasmatota > Thermoplasmata > Lutacidiplasmatales > UBA184 > JAKATE01. The sequence continues at coordinate 2,145 of JAKATE010000083.1, forward strand.
CGGCAGACCCCCCCGGGCGCGGCGCCAAGCGGTGACCAGGAGCAGGAAGATCCCGACCAGGACGAAGAAGACGATCACCCCGGGGTTCCCCAGGGCGCTGAAGAGCGCGCTGGAGAGGAGGATCCCGATGGTCATCCCGGCGGAGATCATCAGGCTGTAGAGCGCCATGGTGGTCGCGCGCGTGATGCGCAGGGAGAGGTCGGCGAGGGCGGCGAGCGACGAGGGTCCGAAGGCCAGGGCGGCGAGGGCGCTCACGCCGACGCCGACGTAGCAGGCGTCCCGGACGATGGGGTAGCTGGAGCCGAGGGCGACGACCGCACCGGCGAAGAGGAGGACCCCGAGGAACCCTCCGATGCCCAGACGCATGACGGGCTCGCGCCCCCAGCGGTCCGTGAGCCTCCCGTAGAACGGCTGGGTGAGGAAGAGCAGGCTACCGCCGGCCAGGATGGCGATCCCGAGCTCCCAGACCGGGATGGTGAGCCCCCGCGCGGCGGTGCCGAGGAAGGTGAACAGCGCCCCGACGATCATGTAGATCGCCGCCCAGGGCAGGATGATGACCCAAACGTCCACCCGGAACGCGGCGCGGATGCGCTCCATATCGAAGAAGCGCCGGGCGAGGGGCTCGTGGAGATGCCGGGAGCGGGCGAGGAGCAGCCCGAGGGCGACGAGGACGGCGAGGGCTCCGACCCAGAAGGCCCGGTTGAGCTCGGGATCCGGCAGGACCGCGGTGAGCATGTATCCGGCGGCGAACCCTGAGATCCAGCCGGCCAGGTTGACGGCATCGAACCAGCCCATCTCCCGCCCGCGCCCCACGAAGGTGGTGACATCGCCGGTGTAGGCGAGGGAAGAGGCCAGGATGGCGCCGCTCGCGAGCCCGAAAGTCCCGGAGAGGGCGCCCTGGAGCGGGAGCGACCGGGTGAGCGACATGAGCAGCAGCACCACCGCGCCGAGCCCCAGGCCGAAGCGCAGGACCGGCAGGCGGCCGTAGCGGTCCGCGGCCAGGCCCGAGAAGAGCACGGTGGAGAGCTCCAGAGCGGGGGCGAGCGCGGCCGCGAGGCCCACCAGCTCCACCGAGGTACCGAGATAGAAGGCGTAGACGCTGAGGGTGATCCCGAAGCCAAAGCGGATGAGGAGCGTGGCGGCGAAGACGACGGGGAGGAGGTCGGCCCCGGGACGGGAAGGTTCCACCCCCGGGGCCGGCGCGTCTCCGGTCAATGGCCCGGGCTCACCGGTGCGTTCTCGAGCAGCTCGATCCAGATGCCGTTGGGGTCGGTCACGAAGGCGATGCGGCGGCTCCCTCCCTGGAGGGTGTAGGGCGCCCGGGCGATCCTCCCGCCCGCGGCCGCGAGGTGCTGCAGGGCCCTGTCCAGGTCCGCTACCTCGAAGGCGAGGTGGTCGAGCTGGTCCCCCTCCGTGTAGTCGGTCCTCTCCTTCCACCAGGTGAGCTCCACTCGGGCCCCGCTCTCCGGGTCGGTGACGAAGGCGATCTCGGCATGGTTCTCGGGAATCTCCCGGCGGCGTTCGAAGCGCAGTCCGAGCCCTTCCGTGTAGAAGCGCAGGCTCTGCTCCATGTCCTTCACGGTGATCGAGGTGTGGGAGAAACGCATCGCTGACCCGTCCGGGGAAGGGTCGAGCCCGGTCAAGAGCGTTGCGGAAGGGGCCGGTCAGCCGTGGGCGAGGTGGAAGCGGCGCGGCGCCCCGGCGCGGGGGCTCCCCGCCCGCACGAAGCCCACGCGTTCGAACTGGTAGATCTCCCCTTCCCGGGCCGAAGCGACCGCCGGCTCGGCCAGGCCCTCGACCTGGGTTCCGTCGATCTGGACGATGGAGACGGGGCAGGCCCCCTCGGAGGGCACCCACTGGATGCGGGGCAGCGGTCGGTTGGGGAGGTCGACGAAGCTCGCCTCCACCGGGCCCGGCGCAAGGGGATGGGGGAGCCGGACGTTCATCAGGTCCTTCAGTCGGATCTCCTCCCCGGCATGGGCCTCCAGGTCGGCGCGGGGCAGGTAGAAATCGGAACCCACGTGGAGGGCGCGCCGGCCCATCTCCGGGTGCTCCGGATGGTTGGCGAGTTCGATGGGGCCGGGCCAGGGGGGGACCCCCGTGACGTGGAGCAGGACGGGAGCGGGGACGAAGGAGCGTCGCGGGGTCACGGGGTCGAGCCGCTGCCGGTTGTAGGCGTAGAGCGTCTCGGCGGGCACCTCGATGTCCGCGAGGGAAAGGCCGAAGGAGAGCACGAACTCCTTGAGGGAGTCGGGCTGGATGCCCCGCTGCCAGAGGGAGCGCAGGCTCCAGGTGCGTGGATCGGCCCAACCCTCGAAGACCCCCGAAGCGATCTCCCGCTGGAACTTGCTCTTGGAGAGCTCGCCCACGCGCAGGCGTAACAGACCGAAGTGCAGCAGTTCCGGGCCTTGGGCGTCCATGGCCTTCCAGAGGGCCCGCTCCATCTCGTCCTCCATCACCAGGTCCTTCCCGCGGATGACGTGGGTGATCCCCAGGTCGACGTCGTCCACGGCCCAGGAGTACTCGAGGAGGGGCCAGACGCGGTAGCGTTTCCCGACCCGGGGGTGGTCGAGGTCGCTGATGCGGAAGAGGACGCGGTCCCGGAAGGCCGGGTTGGGATGCTGCATGTCGGTGCGGAGGCGGACGACCGCCTCGCCGACGCCGTAGCGGCCCGAGAGCATTCCTTGCCAGGCGTCCTCCTGCCAGCCGGGGTCCCGGTCCCTCTCCGGGCAGGCGATCCCGGCGAGCCGGTTCTTACGGAGGAGCTCCGGGGGGCAGAGGCAGACGTAGGCGGCCCTCTTCGCGAGCAGGGGAGGAAGGTGGCGGTAGTGCTCGGGGATGCGGTCGGACTTGTAGTGGAGGGCGTCGATCCGGATCCCGGCGAGGCGGAAGTCCTCCTGGATGAGGTCGTAGGACTCCCGGTCCGGCCGCTTCTCCGCCGAACCCACGGTGTCGTCGAAGACGAGCAGGAAGCGGCCCTGGTAGCGCTCGCGATAGGCGTCGTTGATCCAGAGGGCACGCGCGTGGCCCACATGGAGAGCGCCGGAAGGGAAGGGGGCGAAACGGAGGACGACCTTCCCCGGGACCGCCCCCGGCAGAGGGGGGAGCTCGAGCGGCTCCCGGTTCCCCTCCTCCCGGGGCCCCGTTCTTCGTGTCGGGGTCGTCGCTCCTCCCAGGGTACGGAGACGTTCCTCCCGGTCCCGGGGAGAGAGGGCGACGACCTCCCGCACCGCCCCTTCGACCACGGCGCGGACCTCATCCTTCCTCGACCGCAGCTCCGGGTCACCGCCGAGAAGGGCCCCCAGCACGCTCTCCGGGCGGGGATCGCTGCCGTGCCGCAGGGCGTTTTCGAGCGCCACGCGGAGCGCGCGGGACCGGAGGTCCTCAAGGGTCGGCACGTCCCCGGGCGAGCCGGGGATGGTCTAAAGATTACGGGGAGGGAGCAGGGTTGCCCATCGAGGGGTTGCCCGCCGAGTGGCGGCCCGGGTCGGAGGGGGTCGGGGCCCCCTTGCGGAGCTCGGTGAGTCGGATGGCCTCCCCGAGCGCGAGGCTCCCCTCCAGCACAGAGGCGGCGAGGGCCCGGGAGATGGTGAGCCTCCCCCCGCTCGCCTCCCGGCTGATCCGCTGGAGGTTTCCCACGGCCCCGCGCGTGATGCGGATGGTGGCCCGGCCCAGGACCCTTCGTCCCGGGGTGGCGGCGATCGCACGGGCGGCCAGCGGGTCGTTCTGACGGCGACCGGGGAGAGTGGTCCGCATCTCATCGACGAGCTCGCGGGGCAGGTCCTGCCGCGAGAGGGCGTTGAGGATCCGTCCATAGCTCGGAGGGTCGCCGTTCCCGACCCGGACGTTCAGCGCGGTGGAGGGGAAGTCGCTATGCAGGCGTTGGGCGAGGTCCGCCACCGCCTCCGGGCTCCCGACCGTCCCCTGGGCCAGGCACTCCCCCTGCTCGTCGAGGACGGCGTAGCCGGGACGGGGTCCGGGGTCCACTCCCAGGGTGAGCGAGCGTATCCGGTGGGTGCCGCGGAGGGCCTTCCGCACGGCCACCCCGACCGTCACCAGGTCGCCCGGAGCGGCGACGATGGTGTGGGGGAACTTGACCTCCTCCCTCTCGGACTCCGAGGTGATGACCACCGCGACGCGGTCGGGGATCCGGGCCCCCGGAAGGAGGCTCAGCGTCGGGATCCTTCGCTCCCGGAAGTACGTGGCCAGGTCGCCGTAGAGTAGAGGATCGCGGGTCACCAGTCCCACTCTGCGCTCGGCCAACGATACGAAGATGGTCGTGGGTGGATAAGTAGTTTCTTTGGCGGGGTCGGGACCACCCCCCAACGTTCTCCTCCTCGCTGCGGCCCGGGGGACTCCGGCACCTCGGGCAAACGCTCAAGGGGCCTGGTCGGCTCGGTGCGGCCGTGGTCCAGTGTCTGTACTGCTCCGCCCCGCTCGAGGAAGGGGCGCTCTTCTGTCCCAAGTGCCTGAGGACGCAGTACGTCTTCGAGCAGGCCGGGAGCCCCTCGGCCGGGGCCCTCGGAGGAGGGAGGCTCCCGGTGGTCGCCCCCGGGGGTGGAGCGTCCGCGACCGGCGTGCGGGGGGCCCCGAACCAACCCTCGGTCATCGCCGGGCCGTTACCGGCGCGTTCGGGGACGGGTGGGCTCCAGAGCTCGTCGGTCCCCCCGGGGTTCGAGGGCCGCGCCCGTCGGTGCCCGGCGTGCAATGCGGTTATTTCTATCCAGGCTGCCGTGTGTCCCGTATGCGCCACGGCCCTTCCTCCGCTCGCAGCTCCCCCCGTCGGGGGGGTCGACGGGGCATCCGAACCCCACTGATGGTCTCCGTGGCCCGGGACCGGATGGCGATCCTGATCGGGCGGGCCGAAGAGGTCAGCCGGAACGACCAGGCCGATCTGGCCCGGCGGTACGTCGAGCTCGCCCGGCGCATCGGCACCCGGTACAACGTCCGGATCCCTCCGGCGCTCAAGGACCGGTTCTGCCCGGGTTGCTCGACGTTCTTCCGGGAGGGTCTCACGGTCCGGACGCGTCTCAACTCGGGAGGGCGCACGCGCACCTGTCTGCGGTGCGGTCGCATCCGTCGACAACGTCTGGGGTCCGCCTCCGGGGAGGGTTCCCTTCCACCGGGGACGGAGGGGTTACCGGAGCCCCTGGCGGTGCCGACGGCGGAGGAGGAAGAGCTGGACGAGGGAGAGGAACCCGAGGAGGGCTGACGGACGCGAGAGCCAAATACCCCCGTCGCCCGAGGGTCCTCCGCGCTGGCGTAGCCAAGCCTGGCCAAAGGCGACAGACTCAAGATCTGTTCTCGCAGGAGTTCCCAGGTTCAAATCCTGGCGCCAGCATCCCTCCGGCCCCTCGCAGGTATCCGTCCTAGACGGGGAAGGGATTCCGATCCTGAGCGCCCGCAGGATCAGCCTTGGGCACCTTTCCTCCGTAAGCCCAGCCCTCATCCGCTCCGGTCGGGATCAGCGTTCTCCGAGCCGAGGTGGACCACCGTGAGGGAGCAAGGAAACCTTCCGCTCCGGGTCGTCCTCCGAACCTCCGTCTACCGACCTCGCACGTGGAGGTCGGAGCGCGGCCGGCGGGGCCGTCCACCGGGGCTGAACCCCCGGTAGACCCGCCTATCGAGGAGACCTGGGGCAGGGGTTCGGAGTTGGCGGGACGGAGCGCATGCCGCCGGCGCTGCTTGCATGCCGTTGCGCGGTCGAAGCCACCCGCGGGGGCCAGGGAAGTGGACCTTCCCCTCCTCCGACCCGGCTCGGCCCCTCGGTTCGACGTCCGCAAACCCACGACGGAGAGCGGGGCGCTACGGAGTCTGGGGTCCCCCCTTCCGAAGGCGCGATGGCAAGGACAGCAGCCTGGCCCGCTTCCCGGCACGGGACGGGCGTGTCCAAGGGACAACGGATCAGGTGGAGGAGCCATATCCCTCCGGGCCGGGGCGGGAATCGATTCGCCCTGGACCCGGCCCGGATCCTTGGCAGGGGGCTCCTGGCCGCGGTCTGCACGACGTTCTCTCCCGCTGGGGCAGGCAACTTGATGACTGGGGTGGACCCATTCCCCGGGAGGGGCAGCGATGCATCCGAAGAGCGACAACAAGAAGGTCGTGGAGACGTACCTGCGCCGGGATCCGTCCAACATCGAAACCCTCGTGACCGACGATGTAGAGTGGAGATCGG
>JAKATE010000084.1 GCA_021828085.1 Thermoplasmata archaeon
CACGGCGGTGGGAGCGGGGTCGTCGGCGACGTACGCCTACACCGGACTCCCCGCGGGTTGCTCCGGCACCACCCCGACCATCACCTGCACGCCTACCGCGGCAGGGGTGTCCTCGGTGACGGTGACGGTGACCTCGGGTGGAAGTTCGGCCACCTCCTCAGCGGTTCCGCTGACGGTCGCGGCGCTGCCGAGCGCCACGATCGGGTTCACGGGCTACCCGAAGATGAACGGGTTCCCGCTGACCATCTGGGCGAACGTGACCGGCGGAACGGGCCCGTACACCTACACCTACACGAAGCTCCCGTCGGGATGCACCTCGGCGGACACCGCTCAACTCGTCTGCACGCCCGCCGCCGGAGGACCCACGGTGGTGAACGTGACCATCACGGACACCTACGGGTTCTCCGCCAAGGCGTCCACGACGGTGAACATCCACAGCACGTCGGTCACCATCACGTCGCAGCCGAGCGGGATCTACGAGTACAGCGGTGTGATCAACATGCCGCTCTCGTGGAACACCACGGTCACGACGCCGTCGGACCTCAGCATCCTGACGGAAGTGATCACTCTCTGCACCGCCTTCGCGAGCGGTGCCCCGCTCTGCTACCAGGCGACGGGGACGCCGAACCTGGTGTACAGCCCGCCGGCGGCCACCGAGAGCACGACCTTCACGGCGGCATCGGACCTGGCGCTCCCGCAGCAGAGCCTCCAGCTCCCCTACGGTGTCTTCACGCTGACCATCACGGCGTACAACGCGTCGACGGGGCTGACCATCGCCTCGGCGAGCGTGACCGTGGTGCACAGCGAGGCGCCGACGGTGGGCCCGGCGAACGGGGCCGTTCTGACGGCAGGGAACGTGACGCTCTCGTACAGCTACGTCCGACCCTTCGTGTCGGCCGCGACGCTCGACCTGTTCCGCGTGGGAACGGCGAAGGCGATCTTCACCGAGTCGATCGTGTCCCCGACGGGATACGGGACGGGCTCGGTGGCGGTGCCTCTCGCCCCGGGCAGCTACGTGCTCAACGTCAGCACGCTCTCGAGCGCCACGGGGACCTACGAGAACGTGAGCAGCGCGTTCACGGTGATCGCCAGCGCCTCGGGAGGCACGGTCTACTTCAACAAGACGGACACCGTCAATAACTTCAACAACGCGACGCTCTCGGTGGGCGGGCTCCAACCCCGCGTGCTGGGTGCGATCCTCATCGTGGTGGGCATCATCGTCGGGCTGATCGTCGGCCTGGCGGTGGCGATGCTGACCCGTCCGAAGTCCGGCGCTGCCGCGCCCCAGGCCTGGCAGCAGACCTCGGGCGGCTCCGGCCAGACCTCCACCCCGGCGGGGGAGCAGGCTTCTACGGAGGAGCCTCCGAAGACCGACCAGGGCTCGTCGTAGGCCAGAGCCACGGGGGTCCCCTCGGGGGCCCCCAACCCTTTCCTTTCTCTTCCTTCAGCAATCCTCAGAGTCCGGGGCGGCACGCTGGCCGCCCAAGGGGTCTTCCAAGGGCCGCGGGAGAGGCGCGTTCCTTCCGGGCCTGGACGGGCCTACCGGCGGAACCGGTGGCGGAGCGCGTGCACTTCCTTCCGGACCGTGCGGTCGCCGTGGAGCGATCGGGTCATGAGCGAGGCGACCAGCGACATCTCCTTCTCCTGGAAGCCGAGACGCGTCAGCTCGGCGGCCCCCACCCGGCCCACCAGGTCGAGGAGAAGGTCATCGCGCTCGAGGCGGCGGGCGAGACCGGCGGGACCCACGCCCAACCGGGCCTTCAGGGCGCCCCCATCGAAGAAAGCCTGGTGCGAGCGGGTGTAGCCCTCCTCCCGTCCGATCATGGGGAACCCTTCCCCGTCCAGGGCCCGGGCGAGTGCACGGGTGTTCAGGATGACCTGCCGGGCGTACGCGGGTCCCTCGCGCTCCATCTCGAGGAGGGCCTGGGCCAGCGCCGCGATCCGGTTGAGGTGCGTGTTGTCGACGATCCGCCAGATGAGCGCCTGGTCGATCTGCTCGAAGAGGTCCCGGCGTCGGGTGGCCAGAAGGCCCCCCTGGGGTCCGAAGAAGCTCTTGTGAGTGCTCCCGAAGACCACGTCCACCCCCTCGTCGAGGGGGCGTTGGAACTCCCCGCCCATGATCAGCCCGAGGACGTGGGAGGCGTCGTAGAGCACCAGGGCATCGACCTCGTGGGCCGCCTCCACCACGGGGGTGAGCGGGTAGGGGAGCAGGAAGAAGCTCTGCCCGAGCACCACGGCCTTCGGGCGATCCCTTCGGATGAGGGGGACCACCTCCTCGGGATCCAGCCGGTGCATCGGTCCCTGGAGAGGGAGCGGGAGGACCCGGTGGCCGAGCACGGCCGGGAGGAAGCCGGGGGCGTACCCATCGTAGCCTCCATCGGCGGGCTGGATGGCCATGTAGGTGGAGCCCGGGGGGAGGAGCGGAGCGAGGACGCTCATCGCGGCGATGTGCCCGGAGAGCGGGCGGACGCTGGCGTGCGTCCCGTGCAGCAGCTCCGCCGCCTTACGGCTCGCCAAGGCCTCGATCTCGTCGGAGTAGCGGGTCCCCGCGTAGCCGTTGTCCACGGGCTCCCCGTGGGCGCTCTCGTGGAGCGGGAGGGTGTAGCGGCGGGCCAGGTCCGTGCCCAGGTAGCGGAGGACGCGGGGGGAGGCGAAGTTCTCGGAGGGGAGGAGATTGAGCGCGTCCCTCGCCCGCCAGCGCTCGTGCCGGAGGACCAGCTGGCGGAGGCGCTCCTCCTCGTCCACGGGGCCCAGCTCCCGGTCCCCCACGGAGGCTCCCGTGACGGGGCTCAGCCCTGCGCCGGTTCGGCCGGGGATCCGTCGAGGGAGGCCTCCCCGGGCGGGGCCAGCCGGATCGAGCCGTAGTCGGAAGAGAGCTTGCGGTGCTCGATCCGTCCGCAGCGCGGGCAGTGGAGCTCATCCCCCTTGCGGACGAGCGGGGAGCGGCAATCGCCGCAGCGGGCCGCCACGACGCCCAGGGCCTCGCCCTGCGTGGTGAGCTTCACCACGGGGTAGCCCTGGAGGACCTGCGCCTTGAGGATGTCGCCGACGGAGAACTCGCGGCCGAGCTCCTCGACGTAGCTCTCCTTGGCCTTCGAGATGTGCACCGTCCCCTCCGGGGTCCCGGGGACGATGCGCTTGTTGGCGGCGCTCCGGAGGACGTTGGTCACGAGCATGGAGCTCTTGATCTCCTCCACGCGGGCGTAGACCACCTCCCCTTCGACGAGCTGGGGGACCGCGTGGAGGGCGTCCACCGTCACCGTCCGGCTCTTCGAATCGACGCGCTTTTGCCCCAGGAGGGCGGCGAACACCTGGCCGTTGTACTCATAGGTCCCGTGGCCCGGGACGAACTCCTCGGCGGTCCCGAGAAGGTCCCCGGGCAGGACCAGATTCGACTCCTCTGTCATTCCCCACCATGCTCGGTCCGCCCCGATCCAAGGCTCCCGGGGATCTGCGCACCCCGGGGGTTCGTTCCCCGGTCCGTCCCCCCTCGAAGGCTTTCTCTGGGCTCGCCGTTCGGCGCGGTCGAACCGGGCTCGCTTCTTAAGTGTTTACGACGCGGCGCCGAAGGGGGGACCGACCGGAACGGTGCGGGGAGCCGGATTTGAACCGACGAACGCCTGAGCGCCGGGATCCCTTCGGCGAGAGGCTCCGCCCCTAGCCCTTTAAGTCCCGTGCCGTTGGCCGGGCTTGGCTATCCCCGCAGGGGGGTCTGGTGGCTTCAGCCCGCGCGCGGAGAGCGCGCTTCGGGCTCGGGTGCCGCCTCCGCGCCGCGGGACGGCGGGGGGGCCTTCTTCACGGTGATCCTCTTGGGGAAGTATTTCAGGAGGATCACGTCCGAGACGGCCGAGACCCAGCGGAAGGGGACGTTCACGCTCCGCTCCCCTTCCACGAGGAGCCCGTTCGGCTCGGCGATGTAGAGCCCGTCGATGCGCGCTCCCTCCACATCTAAGACGACGTTGGTGACGCGTCCCAAGAGCCGGCCTTCCTGCGTGTAGACGTCCCGATCGATGAGCTGGGTCATCTCGACCAGCATGCGGTTCCTCGCTGGAGAGGACCTTGGGCGAGCTTAAGGACTTTCCGCTCCAGCTTCGCCCGTCCCCCTCCGCTCCCGGGGGTGCCGAGGAGCGGGGCGTCCGGGGTCGGTTCCGGCCTCCGGCCCCTCCATCCGACGGACCTGGGTCTGGTAGAGCCGAAGGAGCTCCCTCACCGTGGTGGCCTCCTCGGGTCCTTTGTCCTCCCGGAGGCGGCCGGTGAACCGGGGAAAGCGCAGGGCGAACCCGTACCCCGGCCGGACCAGGCCGTCCCCAGCGCGGTGGATCGGGGAGAGGGTGAGCTCGGCCCCCCTCACCTCGAGAACGAGCCGGGGCTCCAGCCAGACGTCCGGCTCGAGCGTGCTCACCACGGAGGGATCGGGCCCCTTGCGCTCATCCCCGGCCAGGCGACGCGTGAGGTCCTCCAGGGTCGCGTCGTCGAACCCCGTCCCCAGCTTGCAGAGGGTGGGGAAGCGCCCCGTCCCAGGGTCGTACGCCGCCAGAAGGAGCGCCCCGTAGCGCCCCGCCCTCCGGCCCCGCCCTCGGTACGCCCCGACGACCACCCCGTCGATGGTGTCGGCGAGCTCGTGGGTGTACTCGCGCTTGTATTTGATCCACCAAAAGCCGCGGGTCCCGGCCCGGTAGGAGGAGCCCTCCGCGAGGGACTTGGCCATGACCCCCTCGCAGCCGTCCGCGAGCGCCTGCTGGAAGAACCGTTCGGAGGAGGAAAGGTCGTGGACCAGCTCGCGCGTCGCGAGCCCGATCCTCTCGCTGGGTCGGAGGAGCCTCTCCAGGCGGGCCCGCCGCTCGGGGTAGGGTTGGGCCAGGGTGGGGCCCTCGGACGAGAGGAGGAGGTCGAAGAGCAGCAGGCGGACCGGCACCTCCTCCTGCATCCGCTCGAGCTCGTACTTGCGTCCCCGGCGCCGGGAGATCTCCTGGAAGGGCCGAAGCTCCCCCGTCACCGGGTCGATGGGGACGCACTCCCCCTCCACGATGGCCGGTCCCCCCCCGAGCGCGTCGGGGAGGGCCGCCAGGATCTCCGGGAATTGCGAGGAGACGTCCTCGAGGCGTCGGGAGAAGAGCCGGACCGTCCCCGCCTGGGTCCCTCGGGTGGAGGGGACGTGCGCCTGGAGGCGCAGGCCATCGTACTTGTATTCCAGAGCGCACGAGCCGTCCATCCTCTCGAGCACCTCTTCGAGCGAGGCCTCGCGCTCGGCGAGCATGGGGCGGATCGGCTTACCGACCTGCGCGGTGATCCCGCGCAGGCCCTCCACCCCGTGTTCGGCCATGCGCCCGGCGATCTCACCGAGGTCGGAGGAGACGTTGAAGGCCGCCTCGGCCTCCGCGCGGGCCTCCTTGAAGCCGGTCTCGCCGCGGAAGGCGTCGGCCAGGGCGTCCAGGAGGGTCATCTCCTTCACCCCCAGCCGGAGCTTCCCCAGGACGAGACGGACGAGGTACTTCGCCTCGATGGGAGTCCCCGCGTCAAGGAGCTCGCGCAGGCGGCGGACCTTCTCTTCCTGCGAGCCCTCCCCGGTGGAGCTGGCGATCGCCTGGAGCGCGTCATAGACCCCTGTGACCGAGAGTTCCCCGGTCCCTTGCCCGGGCGGCCCGGTGCGCTGGCGGAGGAGGGACTCGGCTGTGTCCCCGAGGTCGCCGGAGGAACGGACGAGCTCGGCGATGTCCTCTTCTGGTCTTCCCACCGCCAGGGCGAGCGCCTTCCGCGCCAGGGAGTCGGCCATCCCCAGTTCGACCCCCTCGTATTCGGGTCGGAGCTGCCCCTGGAGGAGGTAGAGGATGAGGGGAAGCTCCGGGACCGGGACGCGGCGGAAGGCCTCGGAGAGCGTCTGGCGGAGCTCCAGACGCTTCGAGGTCGCCTCGAGCCCGGTGAAGATCTCCGCGAGCTCACGGAACAGCATCGACCATCGCACCCTGATAGGCCGCCTGGAGGACGCGGAGCGCCTGCTGAGGGGTCCGGTCGGTGCCAAAGACCGAGCTCCCGCAGACGAACAGGCCGGCACCGGCTCGCGCTGCGAGGCCGATGGTCTCCCTGCTCACGCCGCCATCGACCCCCAGCGTCACCGGTCTCCCCAGCTCCTCGAGCGCCTGGTGGACGCGTCGCATCTTCGGCAGAACCTCCGGGAGGAAGCGCTGACCGGAGAACCCGGGCTGGACGGTCATCACCATCACCTCGTCGAGCGAGGGAAGGTAGGCTTCGAAGGTCTCGAAGGGGGTGTCCGGTCTGACCGCGAGGCCGGGACGGGCCCCGAGCGACCGGATCCGCTCGATGGTGGCGTGGACGTCCACCGGGCTCTCCACATGGAACGCGATGGTGTCCCCGCCCGCCCGGATGAAGTCCTCGGCGTAGCGCAGGGGGTCCGTGATCATCAGATGGATGTCCAGGGGTAGGCGGGTGCGAGCCCGGACGGCCCGGACGAGGTCAGGGCCGAAGGTGATGTTGGGGACGAAGTGGCCGTCCATCACGTCCAGGTGGAGGGCCCCGGCTCCCCCCTCCTCCACTGCCCGGATGGCCCCGGCGAGGTCGGCGAAGTCCGCGCTCAGAAGGGAGGGGGCGAGAAGGGGGGCCGCTCGAGCCACGGGGTGTGCGAACCGGACCCGGAAGATAAGCCTGAACGCACAGGAGTTCGAAGGAGGGATACGGAGAGCGGCCGCCCCACGGGCGGTCCGGAAGGGGGTGCGCGGCGTTCCGGCCGAAGGCCCTTTCCGCGGTGAGGGATCGCCGACCCTTTTCAGGAGAGAGCCGAGCGTTCAGGTATTTATACCACCTCCCAAGTAGCCCGTCCGTCCGAGGATATCGGACAGACGGAACAATGTCGAGCGGAGCGAATACGACGAACGAAATGGAGCCCACGGCGGCATCGAGCCCGCCCCCCCGGTCGTCCCGGGGAGGTATGGCCACGGTCCTTGCCGTGGTGATCATCGTCGTCATCTTGGTCGCCGGCGGTCTCGGAACGTATCTCGCCCTCCCGGCCGGGAGCAGCGGGTCGCACCAGACCACGTCGACCGTGACGACCTGCGAACCAGCGACCAGCCCACGGTGTACCACCGCACCCTCAACAGCGGTGCACAACGCCGTGGTGAGCGTAGCCTTTTCTTCCGTGCAACAGGGACAGCTGGTTCCCATCACCGTTTCCCTTCCCAACAGTCTGATCGCGACCTCCTACACCTTCTACTTCGGTGACGGGACGTCGGAGACCACGACCACGGCGTCGGTGAGCCATGCTTACCAGCTGCCGGGAACGTACTACGTGTACGTCACGGCGACGGACGCCAGCGGGGTCGTGCACGACAACCTCGGGGCCCTGGCCCCGGTGACGGTCACGAACTCGTTCGCGACCGACACGCTCGGGAACCTCGCCCAGACCTCCGGCCAGGTCATCGCGAACTCGACCTCCACCTCGGGGGCGACCGCGGTCGTGCGCCCGGGCGGATCGGTCACCCTGAGCGCGTGGGTCAGTGCGCTGCCGACCAACCCCGTCACGACCCTCGGGACCCCGATCTTCGCCCTCTCGAAGGTGGCCTCCACTAACCTCAGCCTGGGGAGCACCTCGGGGGCCGGCACGGGCCCGGGGAACCCGCTCACGGTCACGGTCACCGCCTCGACCAGCGCGGGCATCGGTGCCTACCCGGTGAACTTCTCCGTGGAGAGCACCCTCACCTCCGGCGGCACGACCACCAACGCGTACAACAACTACACCTTCACCGTCTTCGTCGGCTCGAACGCGGCCGGTAACGGCGCGGCCCCCATCATCACGTCGTACCCGAGCCCCCCCAACCGCGGTGTGCTCAACGTCTACCTCCTCGCTCCGGGCGGTTCCGTCTCGGAGGACCCCGCCATCGACTACGAGACCGTGGGGTACGAGCCGATCCTCAATGTCTACCAGACCCTGGTCGCCTACAATGGATCGAGCGCAGGACCCGCGCCGTCGGACTTCGTCCCCAGCCTCGCCACCTGTGTGCCGGGAAGCACCCAGTGCACAGCCCTCTACGGCAACGACATGGTGGACAAGAACGGCAACTACACCTTCGTGATCAACCCCTCGGCCCAGTTCTACGACCCGATCACGGGGGCCCACTACCCGGTCTACCCCTCGGACGTGCTGTTCAGCCTGGCCCGGACCTGCCTGTTCTCCACCTACCCCGGCTACCAGGTGAACCCCGGCTGGATCCTCTGTCAGTCCCTGCTCCCCAACGCCAACG
>JAKATE010000085.1 GCA_021828085.1 Thermoplasmata archaeon
GACCTGGAGACGGGTCCGGGTCCTGCGGACGAGCGATCGAAGGGAGACGACGCGAACTTTGGGTTGGTGTAACAATGTCAGCTCAAAGAGGAGTATAAGGCGAAAGAGAGGGGGCGGGAGGGTTCCTCCCGTCAGACCGTCGGACCCGTGTACGACTGGGACCCGGTCACGCTGACGGTGTCCCCCGCGTAGGTGAAGATCTGGAACGTGAACGTCTGCCCCGCGTTGGCGGTGAAGGACGAGCCTCCCGAGGAGGAGGTGGTCTGGTAGAGGGCCGCCTTCGTGTCGTTCATCAGCGTGAAGATCACACCCTTCCCATCCAGCGTGTTGAACGTGAACGTGACCGTCCCGCTGTGGGAGAACACCATCGTCTGATTATACGAGGTGCTGAAGCTACCGGGGTCGACGATGTGGAAACTGAAGGATTCGGTGTGGGAGACGGGGACGCCCACCAGCAGGAGCATCATGACCACGAGGCCGATGACGATCGCCCCGACAATGAACGGGATCCAGATGAAGTAGTTCTTCCCGCCGCGAGAGGGATGCTCGTCCTTCTCGGACGTCGCGTCCGACGATGCCGGGGTCTGGACGCCCCCGGGGCCCGCCGAGGGGCCGACCATGGGACCTGCCATGGGACCTGCCATGGGACCTGCCATGGGACCTGCCATGGGACCTGCCATGGGACCTGCCATGGGACCTGCCGCGGGACCCGCCCCTGCGGCGGGCGGCAACGGCCGCCCCGGCACCGCGAGGGGGGCGCCGCCTGGACCCGGAGGGAGGGCGGCCTGCAACGGCCGGCGGCATCGGGGGCAGAAGTTGTAGCCCGGCCCGATGGGGGAGCGGCAGTACGGGCAGAGGCCGGGGTGAGCCATGAGACCGGTCTTCGAGGTCGCGGGGATACAAGTGTGTTTCGCGCGGTGGACCGCCGCCAAGCAGGGTCGTTCCCGCCTCCGAGGGCCGGGGAAGGGCTCCGAGCGGGGACCGGCGCGACCCGGTCCTCTCGGCAGAAGGTAAAATACCGCACGGGGCACGTGACCTATCCAGGGGGGAGACCCCTCCCCCCTCTCTGAGGACCTTGGGCGAGAGACGAGCGGTGGGCCGCGCCGTGACCGCGGGTCGAGGCTGGGCCGCCGTCCGAGCCACGGGAGCGATCTTCCTCGTCCTGCTCCTGCTGGTCGGCCTCGGGAACCTCCTCCCCGGGCCGTCCCCCCAGGTGGCGGCCGTCCCCAACCCGGGACATCCCTCCCTGCTGGAAAGGAGCGTTTCACCCACCCCGGATGTGCCCCGGTCGACCCTGAACGGGGTCGACGTCTCGAGCTACCAGGGCAGCATCAATTGGGGAAGCGTCCATGCGGCCGGGATCTCCTTCGCGTTCGCGAAGGCCTCCCAAGGGAACTACTACATCGATCCCACTTTCGCGTCCAACGAGCAGAACGGGAAGGCGGCCGGGGTCTACATGGCCGCCTACGACTTCGCCGACCCCGTCAACGTCGGGGCGGCGACGGAAGCGAGCTACTTCGATAGCGTCGCCGGGCCGTACTTCCGGTCGGGCTACATGTACCCCGCGCTCGACCTGGAACAGGGGTGCGGCACGCTCAGCCGTTCCGCGCTCTCCTCCTGGGTCGTGACCTGGATGACGACGGTGGAGAACTACATCGCGTCGACCGACGGCTTCAACATCGTCCCGATCGTCTACATGAACAGCAACTACGCCAACAACTGCGTCGATTCCTCGGTCACCGCCTATCACCTCTGGATCGCCGAGTACTGCGGCGGCTGCACCCCCAACATCGGGATCTTCGCGTACTGGAACTACTACCAGTGGAACGATGCAGGATCCTACCCCGGGATCTCGGGCGGGGTCGACCAGGACATCTTCGGCGGCGACCTGACTGCCCTCCAGTCGGGCTTCGTCTTCGGGCCCCCCCCGCTCTCCGCCAGCTACGCCGTGGCCGACAAGACGACCGGAAAGGCGCTTTACTGCGGGGGAAGCTTCCAGGCCGGGGACACGATCCAGTTCACCGGCAGCGCTTCCGGCGGCAGCTCCCCTTACAGCTACGCCTGGGCCTTCGGGGACGGTGCCACGGGCTCCGGCAACCCCGCCACCCACGTTTACACGGCGATCGGGACCGTGAATCCCCTGCTGACGGTCACCGACGCTTCCGGCGCCCAGGCCAAGAGCGGCGCGGGCTGCACGTTCAAGGTGACCGGCGTGCCCGTCACGTTCTACTCCTCTCCGGCCTCTGCGGGGACCTTCACCCTGGGCACGACGACGTTCACCAACGGACAGTCGACCACCCTCCCGATCGGCCCGACCTTCCCCCTGTCGGTCACCGCCCCCTCGGGCTACGTCTTCTCCGGATGGTCATGGACGGGCGGGGTGAGCATCTCCGCCCCGAACTCCCCCACCACCTCGCTCACGACCACGAGCGGGCAGGCGGCCACCGTGACCGCCTCGTTCGTCGTCCGCAGCGCCATCACCTTCCTGAGCTCCCCCGCGAACGCGGCCTCCGTGGAGATCGGGGGAAGCGTCTACAACAGTGGGCAGAACGTCACCGCCTCGGTCGGGACACCCTACCCGCTCCTCGCCCTTCCGAACCCGGGGTTCGTGTTCGTGCAATGGCAGGTGACAGGCTCCGGCATCTCGGTCCAGGCCGCGAGCCAGGCCTACACGAACCTGACGGTCCTGTCCACGGCACCGTCGGTCCTCACGGAGGTCGTCCTGTGGAACGTCCCCAGGGCGCCCGCGGGGCTGACGGTCACGGACACCTCCTCCAGCTCCATCTCCCTCACGTGGGCTCCCCCGCCCGGGGCCCTGGTGAGCTACTCGCTCGGCCTCGCTGCTGGGGCCTCCGCCCCGGCCGGCGCGGGAGGGTTCCAGCTCAGCTCCTTCGGAGCGGGAGGGAACACCTACCTCCTGCAGGGGCTTGCTCCGGGGACGCAGTACTGGATGGCCCTCGCCGGGGTGAACTCGACGGGCCGTGGGCAGTGGAGCTCCTGGGTCACTGGCACCACCCTCTCGCTCCCGAACCCACCCCTCTACCTCACGGTCGACTCGACGGGGGACACCTACGCCTTCCTGTCGTGGGAGGCCCCGACGACCGGCTCGTCCCTCACGAGCTACAAGATCAACTGTTCGACCTCGACCCCTTCCGCGGAGGCCCGGCTCATCTCCGGCATCTCACCCACCTCCACCGTGTACAACGTGACCCAGCTCACCCCAGGGTCGCAGTATTCCTGCAGCATGCTCTCCGTCGCCGGCGCGTATCAGAGCGGGCCGTCGAACTCCGTCAGCTTCCACCTCGGAGGCTCCGCCCCCTCCTCCACGGGCGGGTCAGGCCAGGGAGGCCCTTGGTCGGGGCTCGCGGGAGACCTCCGCACGAGCGCCCGATTCCCCTACGTGTTCCTCTGGGTCGTCGCGGGAGCCCTCATCGTGGGCACGGTGGCCCTGGTGCAATCTCGGCGACGAAGAGGGAAGGAGGGGTCCGACGAGGGGAGCTCGGAGCTCCACCGTCCGACGGAGGCGGCGCCCGCCGCGGCACCGGATCCGGCAGCGCCGTCGGCCCTGGCACCGCCAACCCCGTCCGCCGAGCTCGCGCCCCCGCTGGAAGAGGTCTCGAGCGCCGGGCCCCAATGACAGGTGCGAGCTCCCCGCCGTCCGGCGGAAGGATCAGTTCCTTTGACCGTCTCCCGAGCGCGGGGCCGACATGAAAGATGAGACGACACAGGTGCTGATCCGCCGGATCGCCCCCTCGGAGTGGGCGCTGCATCGCGATCTTCGCCTGAGAGCGCTCGCTTCTGACCCTCTCGCGTTCGGTTCGACACTCGCCCGCGAGCAGGCGCATCCCGAGGACCTGTGGAAGGAGCGGACCGCGCGAAGCGCGAGCTCGGAAGAAGCGACGACCCTGCTCGCGATCGTGCCGGGAGACCGGCCGGTGGGCATGGTCGTGGCCGCGCTCGTCAACGAGGCCCCCCACATCTTTGGCATGTGGGTGGAACCCTCGTGGCGGGGGCGTGGGGTGGGCGGGAGGCTCCTCGATGAGGCCCTTGAGTGGACAGGGCAGGTCCGCCCCACATCGGAAGTGCAACTCGAGGTCAATCCCAACCAGGCCGCGGCCGTCGCCCTCTACGAGAGCAGAGGGTTCGTCCGGACCGGGGCCGTGAGCCCGCTGGGACACACCGCGGGAGAGTCCGTGATCGGAATGAAGCGGCCTTCGCGGTCCACCTAGGAGCTGGGCCTCGCCCGACCGAGGCTGCGCGCTCGGGACGGGCCGTGCGGCTCCCCTCTGACGAACTTTGACGCGACCCCCCACAGCACGGTCGCTTTCTCCCCACATTCGTGGTGGCGCAACTCCCTTGCGACTCCGTCACTTCTCGAGGTCGAGTTTGGCGTCAGGGTCGGACTGGAAGATCCTTCGAGCGCGGGTCGGAGGCCACAGTGCCCACCTCGACCCGGGAGAGGCCACGCACCCGAGCGCTACGGCGGGTCGGTGGCGACACGCTGGTGGGCTGGGGGAGGATCTTCCGGTCGAGAGCGACTGGGGATCGAGGAAGCGCCGCCCGCCCCTTGAGAAGTGAGAGCCCTGGAGATCCCTCTCCAGCCGGCCGTCGCGACCCCCAACAGCACGGCGAGGCCGAGCTCGGGGAGCGGAGGAACGCCGAAGTGGAAGATGGCCGCCACGGGCGGGACGAAGAGGGAGGCCACGAGGGCAACCAGCACCAGCAGGACCATCGTCCGCATCGCGCGGTTCGTCGGCCGCCCTTCTCCCGCACGCGCGGACCCGAGGTCGCGGTTCACGACCATCAGCGTGATCGCCGCGATCACGAGCGTGGTGAAGGAGAGGCTCCGGGCGACGTCCTCGGGATAGCCGAGGTGGATCGTGAGGAAGAAGAGGAGCAGGCTCCCCGCGAGGACCGTCACCCCCTCGGAGAGAGCTCGGACCGTGAGGCGACGGTCGAAGATCGGAGCGCGCGGGTCCCTTGGGGGTCGCTCCATCGAATGGGGGTCGGCGGGCTCCCCCTCGAACCCGACGGAGACCGCCGGGTCGATGATGAACTCGAGGAAGACGATGTGGACGGGGAAGAGCAGGAGGGGCAGTCCCATCAGCACCGGGAGCAGCACCACGCCCGCGATCGGCACGTGGATCGAGACGAGGAAGGAGAAGGCCTTCCGAAGGTTCTCGACGATACGACGGCCGGCCCGCGTGGCCCCGACGATCGAGGGGAACGAGTCCTCCAGGAGGACCATGGAGGCGGCCTCACGCGCCACGTCGGTCCCCCGCTTCCCCATCGCCACGCCGATGTCGGCGGCCTTCAGCGCGGGAGCGTCGTTCACGCCGTCCCCCGTCATGGCCACGATCTCTCCGGACGCTTGCAGGGCCCGGACGATGGACAGCTTCTGCTCCGGGCTTACGCGCGCACAGACGCTGACGTGCTCCAGCCGGGTCCGAAGCTCCGCCTCCGGCAAGCTCTCGATCTCTGGCCCAGTGACCGCTCCCGCTTCGGTTGGGAGCCCGGCCTGCGCCGCGATCTTGAGCGCGGTGAGCGGAAAGTCACCGGTGATCATCATCACTCGGATGCCCGCCCGCTGACAGCTGCGGACCGCCTCGGGGACCTCCTTCCTCAGCGGGTCCTCTAGTCCGGCGAGACCGAGCAGGGTGAAACGGAGCTCGCGCGGGTCCTCCGGAAGCTCGGGGAGGTCCGCATGAGCCTCCGCCACCGCCAGAACACGGAGTCCCTGCTCCGCGAACCGCGAGACTCCTCGCTCCCAGTGGGTTCGCGGCTCTCCCACGAGCCCGCAGAGGTCGAGGACCGTCTCCGGAGCGCCCTTCACGGTGAGGAGCGCCCCGTCCCCGCCCGGGTCCGTCCAGGCCTGACAGACCGCGAGGAAGTCCGAACGGAAGGGATAGCGACGCAGGAGGGAGAGCTTGGGACGGTCCTTCAGCAGCGGGACGGAGAGCGTGGGGGCGAGGTCCGAGAAGGCGCGGTCCATCGGGTCGAACGGCTGGGGGTCCGAGGCGAGGAGCGCTCGGTCCAGCAGCGTTCGAGATTCCACAAGCCCGGAGGAGGTCGACGACCGGGTGGGGTCCCCCGTGTAAGAGGCGGTCGCGACCTCGCGGACGACCATCTGGTTGAGAGTGAGCGTGCCGGTCTTGTCGACACAGAGGACCGTGGTCGAGCCGAGCCCCTCGATCGCGGAGAACCGCCGCGTCAGCACGCCATCCTTGACGATCTTGGCCGCCCCGACCGCCAGGCAGATCGTGAGGATCAGCGGGATCTCCTCCGGGATCAACGCCATGGCGAGCGTGACCCCGGCGAGCAGACCGGTGACCCAGCTCCCGTGGAGCAGCCCGTAGAGAAGCACCACCCCCAAGCAGACGCTGAGCGCGACCACGGCCATCCATCGGACCACCCGGGCGCTCTCCGCCTCCAGGTGGGTCGCCCTCGATTCGACTGCCTGGAGGGAGGACCCGATCCGCCCGAACTCGGTGGAGCTCCCCGTGCGCTGGACCTGGGCGTAGCCGGTGCCCCGCACCACGAGGGTGCCGGCAAAGACGTAGGGAGTTCCCTCACCCCCCGGTCGCGGTGTCTGGTCCCCGGTCGACGCCACCCGCTTGCGGACCGGGACCGACTCCCCCGTGAGAAGGGACTCGTCGACCTGCAGGTCGATCGAGGCCCGCACGACCCCGTCCGCAGGGATCCGGTCCCCTTCGACCATGACCATCAGGTCCTCCGGCACGACCTCGCGTCGGGGAACGCGCCGCTGTTGCCCGTCGCGCACGACCAGCGCCCAGGGATCCGCGAGAGTGCGGAGCGCCTCCAACGCCCGTTCCGTCTTCCCGTTCTGGTAGAGCGTGATCAGGATGATGACCAGGACGGAGGCGATCAGGATGGCCGCGTCGTGAGGCTCCCCCAGGAAGACGTAGATCAGTCCAGCGACCAGCAACAGGGAGACCATCGGCTCCGTGACCACCTCGCGCGCGATGGCCGCGAGGTTCCGCGCCCCCCGCTGCGGGAGCTCGTTGAAGCCGGCCTTCTCGAGGTTCGTCTTCGCTTGCGCGGACGAGATCCCCCATCGCGCGACCTCGGAGGGCAGGACCACGGGTTGGCGCCACCCGCCTCGGAGGTGTTCGGCTTCCATGGTCGCCCCTCCGGGTCCGGCGCCGAGCGGGGACGCGCCCCACCTGCGCCCGACAAGCTCGGGCGTCCTACAGGTCGGAAGTTCCCTGCTTGAACCCTTCGTCAACTCCGGTCGCACCCCCTCATGGGAGGAAGGGCCCCCCCTACAAACGCGGACGCCTACCGGAGGGGGTCCGGGCGGAGCAGCGTATAAGGCGGGTCCTGAATGTACCATCACCGGCGCTACGCCGCAGCGGCATGATCGAACTCCCTCCGGAAGCCCAGCGCGCGCTCGCCCTAGGACCCGGGGAGCGGGTCCAGGAGGCCTGGCCGGCCGTGCACCGCAAGGGGAGCGCGACGCAGGGCCTCGCGAACCTCGCCGACGGCATGGAGGGCTTCCTGGTGCTCACGTCCTCGCGTTTGATGTTCCTGGCCGGGACGGGGGGACGGTTCTCACGGACCTACCAGAGCGTCCCTCCCCTCTGCTGGGGTCTTGCCACGCTCGCGGAGGCGATCCCGCAACCAGGTGCCCTCCTTGGGGGGCACACCACCTGGTTCCAGGTGCGAGGGGAGTACTTCTCCGTCGGTAAGGGGGCAGGGCAGGAGAACGGTAGGGCGCAGTGGGCGATCGAACGCGCGCGGTCGGCCGCGATGGCGATGCTCCGAGCACCCGCGGGAGGCGCGGCATGGGCGCCTACCGCCGCGGCTCCCGCGCCACCAGGTCCAGTTCCAGCTTCAGTTCCGCCGGTGCGCGCCGCCGAGCCTTACCCACCCGGGACCTCACGGCGCCCGGAGGCCGCGACCGGTCCCCGAGCCGAGCGGGCGGTCCCCGCGGCTTCCACATTGTCCTCCACGTCGTCCTCCCCCCAGCCCCAGGCCGGCGGGCCCCCATCCTCTCCGGACATGCGCGAGGGCTCCGGCCCCAACGCGGCCCACTCACCTGCACCCGTTCCGAGCCAGGGACCGGGACTTTCCCGCCCCGGAGCCCCGAGCTGGCCCATGGTGCCGATGACCCTGGTGGAGACGGCCGACGCCAACGCGTTCTGGAGCATCGTCGGCTCCTCCGGCGTGGACCGTGGCAAGATGCTCATCTTCTGCACCGAGGCT
>JAKATE010000086.1 GCA_021828085.1 Thermoplasmata archaeon
TGCCCGTGCTCCTCGACCAGGAGGACGGAGTGTCCCCGGCGCGCCAGGTGGTAGGCGACGTTGCTCCCGGCCGGCCCGCCGCCGACGACCAGGACGTCGGTCTCGAGGGCGGACACGGTCCGGCGGGACGGGTCCGTCGCTATTTGAGGGGTCGACGGCGGCGCGCCTCGGAGAGCGGGGCCCCCGGAGGGCCAGGGTAGGGCGACCGTACCCTTGGGAGAACTCCAACCTCGGTCAAGACTTATCCGAGGTGACCCGTAGAGCGCTACGTGGCCAAGCGACGCCCGGTGCGACCTTCGAACGCATCCGAGGTTGAGGAAGAGGAGGTCCAGGAGACCCCCGAGGAACGCCGGGTGCGCCGCCAGCGGGAGCGTCGCGCGCGGGAGAAGCGCGGACCCAAGTCGGTGGGGATGTTCTCCGCTTGGCCCCGCTGGAAGACCGCCGCCGTCCTCGGAGGCTCCGCGGTCGCCGTGGCCGCGGCCATCGGCGTCGTGCTGCTCCTGGTCTCCCCCCCATGCCTGGCCATCTCGGCGCCTCCGGCATCCTCGGGGGTCCCGGACGAGAGCGCCCCCACCTGGTGCGTCAACAGCACGGTGTCGATGGACCAGCGGTTAGCGGTCAGCCTGACGATCACCGTGGGCGGGGCCGGCGTGGCCATCCCCGGCGGTATCGGGGAGATCAATCAACACAAATGGGGATGGACCTGCAACATGCCGGTCTTCACCGACAACGCGACCGGCCCCGGGGGCAGCGGGTCCGGAGGGGTCATCCAGATCGTCTCCCCCTGGGACTTCACCTACACCCTGGGGGACTTCTTCAACATGTGGAAGGAGTCCTACAGCACCGTCTCGATCAACGGGAACGCCGAGCCGGTCTCCTACACCGGTACCCAGCTGTTCAACTATTCCTCCACCTCCAACCAGGTCGTGCGCCTGTGGGTCGACGGGCAGCAGAGCAACGCGGGACCCGGGCTCGTCCTGAACTACCTCTCCAGCAACTTCGCGACCTCGACGACGGTCCCGCAGTGCTTCCTGCAGAAGTACGGGAGCGGCCACTCCATCACCCTCACCTGGGGATGGAAGGGGGCCGGCCTCGTCATCGGCGGTCCCACGCTCTTCGTCGCGCCGGAGTCCACGACGGCGCTCTTCCCGACGCCGGTCGGGGCGCTCTCCGGCCCCGTCCATGGCTCGACCCTCACCGGGGTCCTCGCGCTCGCCTCCGGTGGGGCCGCGCTCCTCGCGATCGCCGCGCTCCCGCCTTCAGGGAGCGGGGGTCCACCGGACCAAGGTCCGGGGCGCGGGCCCGGCGCTAACCTTCGCTGACGTGCTCCGTCGTCCGGACGCGCCAGCGGGCCTCGACCTGGTCCGTGCGCTGTCGGGGGAGCACCTCGGACCGCGCGACCTCGACGCGGCCCCCCGATCGGTCGGAGAGCAGCCCCGTCCAGGCGATCATCGCGCCGTTGTCCACGCACAGCGAGGGGGGAGGGGAGAAGACGCGGACGCCCCGGGCGCGCGCCATCTCCTCGACCATCCGGCGCAGGCGCTGGTTGCACGCGACCCCGCCCCCTAGGACCAGTTCCTTCGAGCCGAGGTGGGCGAGCGCGCGCTCGGCCACCTCGCAGAGCATGGCGTAGGCGTGGGACTCCACGCTCAGCGACAGGTCCTCCTTCCCGACCCCCTTCGTCTGCAGGGCCTTGGCCGCCGTGAGGAGACCGGAGAAGCTCACGTCCATCCCATGGACCGAGTACGGCAGGTCGTGGACGGTCTTGCCCTCCCGGGCCCACTTCTCGATCCAGGGGCCTCCCGGGAAGGTGGACCCCATCCCGAGAGCAAGCTTGTCGAGGAAGTTCCCCACCCCGATGTCGAGCGTCTCCCCGAGCACCCGGTAGCGACCGTGGGCGTAGGCGACGACCTGCGTATTGCCCCCCGAGGCGTAGAGCAGCACGGGGTCCTCGAACCCGCTCAGCGCCCGCGCGATCTCCAGGTGGGCCACGCAGTGGTTGACCGGGACGAGCGGCCGTCCCCACGTGAGCGCGAGCATCCGCGCGACGGTGGCCCCCGCGCGCAGGCAGGGACCGAGACCGGGCCCTTGGGAGAACGCGATGGCCCCGATGCTCTCGGGGTCCACCCCGGACTGGGAGAGCACACGTTCGACGAGCTCCGGGAAGAGCTCGGCGTGGTGGTTCGCCGCCTCCCGGGGGTGGATGCCCCCCTGGACCGGCTTGTACATGTCGGTCGCAGCGGCGACGACCTGCGTCCCCTCGTCGACGATCCCGACAGAGGCCGTGTGGGCCGTCGACTCGATGCCCAGGACCCGCATGGGTCTGCCAGTCCCGGTCCGAACTTAAGAAGGTGGGGAGGGGCCCATCCCGGTGAGGACCGCGGGCAGGGGCCGCTCGTCGCCTGGAGGGTCCGGCCAGGACTCGCGCCAGCAGAGCCGCGAGAGGAGGCGCGGCAGGGCGGCCGGGAGCCCCAGGCTCCCTCCGAGCTCCAGGACGTCCTCCTTCGTGAGCTCGCCGACGGCGGCGAGCAGCAGGACGTAGAGCAGGAGCCCGGCGAGGACCGTCACCGCGAGCACCGGGGGGCTCGCCACCGGGATCGCGAGCTCGGGGTGGCCGAAGAGGGCCCCGAAGTCCCCGACCGCCGTCCGGGAGAAGATCAGGAAGGTCGCGGCCGCCGCCAGCACGATGGTGATGTACGGGCGGGGGGAGGGGTGCACGCGCACGTACTTGTGGAGGTACCAGGCGTTCGCCAGGAATCCCGCGGACATCGAGAGGAAGACGGCGAGGGCCGCCCCCGTGATCCCCAGCGCCCGCAGCGGGCTCGTGGGCCAGAGGAAGCCGACCAGCGAAGCGGTGAGGACGACCAGCTGGATCGTCGAGAGGTAGAGCTCCCGCTTCTGCTGGCCCACCGCGTCCAGCACCGAGCCCGTGATGCGGAAGAGCGCCTGGGGGAGCACCGACGCCGCCAGGATGGCGAGCGCGTACTCCGCGTCGTAGGGCCCCGTGCTCACGACCGCGGAGTAGAGGTCGTTCAGCAGGATGCGTCGGAAGACGATGCAGGCCAGGATGGCCGGGGCCAGGATCAGCACCGTCCATCGTAACGACTTCCGCGTACGGCGGCGCAGCTCCCGATGCTCTCCCCGGACGAAGAGCGAGGCCATGTCGGGGAAGAGGGGCACGGTGATCGCGTTCGGGAGGAACATCAGGAGGAGCAGGAAGGCGTTGGCGCTGGCGAAGGCCTGGACGTACCCCTGATCGGTCGGATAGGCCGCCGCGACGAAGAAGGGGGGAAGGGAGGAGACCGCGTAGGAGAGGAACATCGCCCCGATGAGCGGGGCGGCGAAGACCAGCATCGTGCGGATCTCCGAGCCGGACCCCCGGAAGCTCATCCCGCGATAGAGGCCGAGCGGGGAAACGCGGGAGTGGACGAAGAGCAGGAAGAAGGGCACGATCGCGGCGACGATGTAGGCGAGCGCGATGTCCGTGACGATCCCCGCCCCGACGAGCTGGACGGTGGGATGGATCGCGAGAAGGTTCATGGTCGACCCCGCAAGGGACGGGGCGTCGGTCCACAGGAACGCCACGACGATGAGGCCGCCCGCGCGCAGGATGCTCTCGATGACGAACGGCCAGACCCCCTCCGCCGCCTTTCCCCGCGCGGAGGCGAGGGCGCTGTAGACGAAGGACGGGGTCTGGATGAGGGGCAGGACCAGGAAGAGGTCGAGCGGGAGCATCCCTGCGGCGAGCGTGAACCCGAGGGCGGGGGCCAGGACCGGCGTGAGGATCGCGAACCCGAGGGCGACCGCCCCGAGCGAGAGGAACCGGAAGAGGAGGTAGGCGCTGGTGAGGTTCGCAGCCTTTCCCCCGCGGGCGACGAAGAACACGTAGGCGGTCCCGACGCGGAGGTCGCCCAGCGTGTAGACCATCGACGAGATCAGGATGTAGAGCGTGGCGATCCCGAGGTAGCCCAGGCCCACCGTGTCCGCGGAGCCGTGGGCGACCCGGACGAACAGTTCGTGGGTGGCGATCCACCCCAGGAACTGCCCCCCGACCGCGTTCAGGAAGACGATGAGGGTGTTGAAGGCGAACTTGGAAGTGAGCGGCGCCGGCGTGCCGGCGGGACCTCCCGCAGGAGGAGTGGGCCCCGCGACCGCTCCCGGTGCGACCTTCTCCGGGGACGCTGGACCCGAGCTCACGCGTCCGACCCCGTGCTTCCCTCGGCCGGCCCCGGTCTATAAACTGATGTTCGACATGCGGCGAGCCTCCGGAGGGAGAAACTCGGGGGCCGGTATGTCGGCGCCACCCGGGTTCAGTCCGGGACGGTCTCGATCCGGAAGAAGATGTTCGATCCCTTCAGCGCGGCCTGGATCCGGTCGGCGAACCAGAGGGAGTCCTTCACCGTGGCGTTCTTGTCCCACTCGTAGACGAAGTCGTACTCGCCCGTGATGGGCTCGAACCCCAGGTCCTCCAGGGTCTCCGCCACCTTCGAAAAGTTGGACCCTTCCGAGTTCAGCTGCAGCAGGACGTACGTCTTCATCGCGCGGCCCTTCGAGAGAGGGACGGGTATTTCAGGGTCCCGCCCGACCGGAGGTCCTGGGGGCGGGCTTGGCCCGCGGGCCCCCGCGTCGTCCCTTCGCTCCGGTCCCCGAGGGTCCCGACTCCCCCGGCTCCTCCTCGCCCTCCTCTTCCACCGCCGACGAAGGGTCCTTCGCGTGCGCCGAAGGACGGACCGCGACCCCGCGCCGGAACCGTCCCATCTCCGGCCCCGAGAGCAGGGTCCGGCCGACCGCGAGGAGCTCGCCCTCCTCGTTGGTCACGAGCACCGGCTCGTCCGGGGCGATCGACGGGTCGGCGCGCAATACGTGGCGCGAGAACAGGCTCCGCCCCTCCCGTACGAAGGGCACGGCGTCGGCGTGCGCCACGACCCGCGCCCGGGGCGGGGGCAGGACCGCGGCAAGCGCGCGCCCACCGGCGAACGTCGGGCGGGGGAGGCCGTCGTTCGCAATGACGAAGAGGACCTCCTCCCCCCGGAGCACCTGACGAAGCCGGCCGGTCGCGCGGGAGTGACGGGCACGTAGCGGCTCTCGGGCGAGGGCCGTCGCAGCCTCCTCCCCCCACGCCCAGGACAGGATGGCGTGGATGTGCCGTTGCACCCACAGCCGGGAGGTGGTCTCAGGGTCGGAGGGTGGAGGCGCCCCCGGGGCGGGGCTCGCGTTCACGGTAGGGCTCGGGGAGGGAGCCTCGGTGGGAGCCTCCTCGCCTTCCTTCCCTCCGCCATCGTCGGCGCGGAGCGCCGGAGGGGTCCAGGCCACGCGGGCCTCGAACTCCTGGGGTCCGACGAACGGGCCGACGGGGTAGATCTCCGTAAGCTCCAACGGGACCGGGCCCAGCGGGGTGGACACGTCCCACATCCCGTCGCCCTCCGTGGTCCCCGCCGCGAGGGCGGGGGCGTTGCGGAGCGAGGAGGGGGAGAGCGGCCGCCGCTCGGTCACGCCGACGACCTCACTCGCCTTCTTCCCCGCCCTCCAGGTCTGGAGGCGGGTCCGGAACCGGGCGACGGAGGGGCGCTCGAGGCTCTCGGGCATCACGACCCGGAAGCTTCGCCGGCTCGGCGGCTCGCTCGGGAGGAACACCTCCGGATGTCGGCGGGCCTCGTTCAGCGCGGCGGCGAGGGCCGGGTGGCCGGTGCTCCGGCGCTCGGCGAGCTCCCAGATCTCCCCCTCCCGGATCGCCTGGCGGACGCGGGCGATCTCGAGCGAGCACTGCAGGAGGTTGTGCCGGGCCACGTGGGCCTCGCGCTCGGCGGTGGGCAGGTCCTTGAGCTGGGTGATCGGCGTGCGGGCGCAGAGCCCGCACCCGCACACCTCCTCCTGGAGGTCCTCCAGCACGATCGAGCCTTCGGGGAAGAGGAGCGTCCCTCGTTTCGCGAACTTGTGGTACGAAGAGGAGTCGAAGAGGTCCCCGCCGAAGAGCGCCCCGAGGGCGAAGACCATCGGGTGTCCCATCCCGAAGAGGTGCACCGGACGCTCGGGGGCGAGGTGCGGGCGGGTGAAGCTGAGCACCCGCGCGAGGTCGGCGAACCGGTAGGTCTCCATGAGCGGAACGATGCCCCCGACGGCGAGGACGTCGCCGAGCTGGGAGGCGGCCTGCGCGGAACGCGCCCGCAGGTCCGGGAAGAGGCCTCCCTGCACCGGGACCGCGAGGAGGGCACTGCCCCTCTGTTCGCGAGCGCGGCCGGACCGCTCGATTGTGGTCTCGACCCCCGACCTCGCCAGCTCCCAGCCGGCTTCCGGCTCGACGAACTCGTCGAGGACCGTGGCGATGTCGCTCCCGATCGCACCCTGGAAGGCCAGGATCTCCTCGGGGGTCACCTCGACCTCCCCGTAGGCGTGCTGCTGGAACGCTCCCGAGTCGGTCATCACCGCTCCGGTGAACCCCAGGTAGCGGTGGAGCCCCTCCTGCTTCGCGCGCTCTGCGAGGGCGGGCTGGCGGCGCAGGATGTAGCTCGAGGTGATGAGCGCACCGAAGCCGAAGGTCTCTCGGAGCTCCTTCGGCGGGACGGTCTGGCGGGAAGGGTCGGGGTGGACCACGGGCAGCAGGGCCGGGGTCTCGACGGTCCCGTGCGGCGTCTCCAGACGGCCCCGGCGCGCGAGACCATCCCTGTCGACCAGCTCGAACACGGCCCGCTCCCGAGCCGCCTACGGATTAACTCTTCCCCCGACCGCGTCCAGGTCCCGCCGGACCCCTCGGAGGAGCACGTCGAGCATCTCGGAGGAGAGAAGCTTGGTCTGGACGTTCCGAGGGCTCGGGTGGTAGCTCGCCCAGAGCACGGGCGCGCCCGGGGGAAGTTCGACCCGGAGCCCGTGCCGGAACTTCTCCTTGGGCAAAGCGGCCCCGTAGGCGGAGGGAGAAGCGCGTCGCACCTGGTCCCACGCCCCGGCCCCGAGGGCGAGGACCACGCGGGCCCCCCTCAGCAGCTGGAGCTCCTCCACCAGGTACGGGCGGCACCGGAGGAACTCCGCAGGAGAGGGTTTGTTGTCGGGCGGGACGCAGCGGACGGCGGCGGTCATGAAGGCGCCCTTCAGCTCGAGGCCGTCGTCGCGCGAGACGGAGGAGGGCTGGTTCGCGAAACCGTTCCGATGGAGGGCGGAGACCAGGAACTCCGCCGAGCGGTCGCCGGTGAAGACCCGTCCGGTCCGGTTCGCCCCCTGAGCCGCGGGAGCGAGCCCGACCAGGACGAGACCGGCCGAGGGATCCCCGAACCCGCCGACCGGGCGGGCCCAGTAGTGCCCGCCCCGCTTGCTCTCCCCCTCCCGCGCGGACGCTTCGCGCCAGCGGACCAACCGGGGGCACGCGCGGCAGCGCTCGATCCTGCGGCGCAGGGCGTCGATCTCGACGCTCGCTCCGACGACCCGGCCCCGCGTCCCGATCGTCACGGGCGAGGCCCATCCCTCGGAGGTGGGGCGAAGGACGCGCCCTAACCGCTCGACATGAGCGGACGGGTGCACTGCTTGCAGTGCGTCAGCCACGGGTCGTTGTTCGCCCCGCAGCTCGGACACCGGACGGGACCCCGCTGGCCCCCGGCTCCGCTCTGATAGTAGTTCATGCTCCCTCCCCGCTCCTGGGGATTGTAGTACGCCGGGTTCTGGCCCGGGGCCTGGTAGGCCGCGCTGGCGCCCGGAGACCCTTGGCTGTACTGAGCGGGAGCCTGCGCCTGGGGCTGGGCCTGAGGCTGCGCCTGCCCGCCACCGGGTCCGCCCGGCCGCAACGGACGTCCGCAGTACGCGCAGAAGTATCCGTCGGCGAGGGTTCCCCATTGACAGCTCGGGCAGCGCACGAAGCGGGCTTGGGCGGCCATGTGGGGCGGAGAAGCACCTGCTTTCTCTTAAAGCAGCGTCGGGGACCATTCCCGGCGGGAGGGACGCCGGGGGGAGGTCCCGCGGGCCCGCGGGGCTTCAGGGATGCCGGGGGGACCGGGTCACTGATAGGGGCCGTTCACGTTGCCCCGCCAGACGAGGGGGGTCCGGCAGAACTGGCACTGGGTCTCGCCCACC
This sequence comes from Thermoplasmata archaeon, assembly GCA_021828085.1. Taxonomy (GTDB): domain Archaea; phylum Thermoplasmatota; class Thermoplasmata; order Lutacidiplasmatales; family UBA184; genus JAKATE01. Next base: position 8,056 of record JAKATE010000086.1, read on the forward strand.
TGC
>JAKATE010000087.1 GCA_021828085.1 Thermoplasmata archaeon
AAGACCGTGGTGGCGAAGCTGGTGGAGCTCGGCATCGACCGGGAGGAGGCCCGGGGGATCACGGCGGTGGAGGGGACGAACATCCTCTTCGACGCGACGAAGGGCATCCAGTACCTCCACGAGACCATGGACCTCTGCATCGACGCCTTCAAGGAGGCGATGAACCGCGGGCCCCTCGCCGCCGAGCGCTGCTACGGCGTGAAGGTCCGCCTGGTCGACGCGAAGCTCCACGAGGACTCCATCCACCGCGGACCGGGCCAGACGATCCCGGCCATGCGCTCGGCCATCTACGGGGCCATGACCACGGCCGGTCGGGTGCTGCTCGAGCCGCTCAGCAAGGTCACGGTGAACGTCCCGCAGGACGTCCTCGCCGGGGCCACGCGCGAGCTCCAGCGACGGCGCGGGGAGATCCTCGACATGACGCAGGTGGGGGACCTCAACACCGTCCAGGCCAAGGTGCCCGTGGCCGAGATGTTCGGGTTCGCGAGCGACCTGCGCTCCGCCACCGCGGGGAAGGTGCTCTGGAGCACGGAGACCTTCGGCTTCGAGAAGATCCCCGGCGAGCTCCAGACCCAGGTCGTGAGCGAGGTCCGGACCCGGCGCGGTCTCAAGCCCGAGCCGTACGACGCGGCCTACTACTCCGGGTGAGTCTCCCGGGGCTTCTCGGCCCGCGGGGCCCGGGGGGGCTCCCCCGGACCCGCGGCGTCGCCCCTCGCGGGAGGCCGGGAGGAAGGGCTAACATCCCCCCGCCGCTCCGCCGGTCATGAAGTTGCGGCGCTTCGGGCCCACGGGTCTACTGGTGGGAGAGCTCGCCCTGGGGACGATGACCTTCGGCCCTTCCGAGGAGGGCGGGACGGTCGACGAGGCGGCGAGCCACCGGGTCCTCGACGCCTTCCGGGAGGCCGGAGGGAACCTCATCGACACCGCGGACGTCTACCGGTCCGGCCGCTCGGAGGAGTTCGTCGGGAGCTGGCTGGCCGGCCAGGACCGGGAGGAGGTCGTCCTGGCGACGAAGGTGCGCTTCCGGACCGGGGAGGGGGCGAACCGCGTCGGCCTCACACGCAAGCACCTCCTCCACGGCCTCTCGGAGAGCCTCCGGCGGCTTCGGACCCCCTACGTGGACCTCCTGCAGCTCCACGCCTTCGACCCGCTCACCCCTCTCGAGGAGACCTTCTCCACCCTCCACACCCTTGTCGAGGAGGGGAAGGTCCGCTACGTGGGGGTGAGCAACTTCCGCGCCTGGCAGCTCGCGAAGGCGCTCGCCCTCTGCCGGGAGCGAGGCTGGCACCCCCCGGTGAGCCTGCAGCCGCAGTACAGCCTCTACGCCCGGGCGACGGAGTTCGAGCTCCTGCCGCTCTGCCGGGCGGAGGGGCTCGCGGTGATCCCCTGGAGCCCCATCGCCGGGGGGTTCCTCTCGGGGAAGTATCGCGAGGGGATCCCCCGCGCCCCGGCCGGGACACGGATCGGCGACGCGGAGGACCGCCAGTTCTACCAGGAGCGCTTCGGGAGCGTGCGGAGCGAGCGGACGGTCAACGCCGTCGTCGAGGCCGCGCAGCGGCTCGGGCGGACCCCGGCCCAGGTGGCCCTCAACTGGGTGCTGAACCGCCCGGGGGTCACCGCCCCCATCGTCGGGGTCCGCAGCCCGGAGCAGCTCGCCGAGGACCTGGGGGCGGCCGGCTGGACGCTCCCCCGGGAGGTCGAGGAGAGCCTGGACGCGGCGAGCGCGCTCGAGGTGACGTACCCGTACGACCGCCGGGCCGAGCAGCAGCAGGGCGCGGACCGGGCCGCTCCCTGACCGTCGGCGCGGGGAGGCCCGGGCCACCCAGGCTCACTGTCCGCGCAGGCGCGGAAGCGAGGCCCCCAGGGGGTTCGCCTCCCCCGGGGCCCGGGGGAGCCCCGGGCGGTCCGAAGGGGCCGGCGACTCGGAGGGGCGGGGGACGGGGCGGGAGCGGAAGAGCGACCCGCTCGAGGAGGCGAGGCTCCACAGGTGGGCAAGCTTCAGGTCGTAGGTGTACGAGTAGCCCCGCACGCAGGTGCGGATGCAGCGGTTGCACGCGAGGGCCTCCCCGGCCCAGGAGCGGTACTCGGGGCTCGCGAAGTACTCCTCGAAGGAGCCGTGCTTGAGGTCGTAGCCGTAGCGGTAGTCGCAGGTGTAGATCTGCTTGTTCGGCGTGACGTAGACGAACATCTGGGGGAACTTGCACTTCCACGGGCGCCCCTCCACGAAGTCCTCGAGGACCTGCTCGCTCTCCATGAGCGGGTAACCCTCCCGCTTGAGGGCGAGGAGGGTCCGGTAGAACTCCTGGAGCTCCTCCGGCGTGAGGCCGAGACGGAGGTTGGGGGAGTTCGCGCTGTCGGTGAGACCGAAGTCGAGCGTCGGCTCCACCGAGTTGAAGGAGATGGTGAGCCCCTTCCTGCGGGCCAGCTCGGCCATGGGCCGCATGGCGTCCCGGTTGAGCGTGCTGATGGTCGTGACCAGGGTCACGCCCGCGGAGGTCTCCTCCCGGAGCCGGTCGATCCCGCGCATGACCTCGTCGAAGGACCCCGGCCGGCCCCGGATGGTGTCGTGGAAGGGGCCGGGATAGTCCAAGGAGACGAAGGCGAAGTCCAGTCCCCGGAGCCGGGGGGCCTTGGCGGCCAGGAAGGAGCCGTTGGTGTTCATGGTCACCAGGAAGCCCTTCCGGTTCGCGTAGTCGACGAGGTCGGTGATGTCGTGGCGGATGAGCGGCTCCCCGCCGAAGAGGTAGTAGCCGCGCATCCCGGCATCGTAGGCCTCGTCGAGCAGCGCATAGACCTCCGGGGTGGTGAGGTCCTCCTTCATCCGCGGGGTGTTCTTCCAGTAGCCGCACGTCTGGCAGCGCGAGTTGCACCCGAAGGTGAGCGCGTGGGCGAGGAAGAACGGCCGGTGGGTGACCCAGCGCGAACGGAGCATCGAGCCGAACGCCCCCGCGTAGCGCGAGGCCCGTCCCGGGCCCTCGGGGGTGGGCAGAACCGTCGCAGCGCTCATGGCCCCCGCACCCGGCCGCCGGGGAGAAAAGCCCGGGGTCAAGCCCGTTCCACGGTCGCGCGCACCCGGGGGGCGGCGGGGAGGCCCGCCCGGGGACGCCCTCGGCCTCCCGTCCGGAAGGGCGAAAAATTAAGTGCCGGCGCTCCGTAGGAACGCCCACGATGCAGCTCGAGCTGGTCCCGGGACTGGTCCCCTCGGTCCTGGCCACCCTGGGCCCCCGGGAGGCGGTGTACGGCGAGCACGGGATCATGCTCTACAAGGACACCCCGGTCCAGGTCGGCCGGAAGACCCTCCCCTCCCAGGGGCTCCTCCAGGGAGTGGAGCGCCACACCGTCGGGGGCCTCCCCTTCTATCTCAACGAGTTCACCGGCCCTGGCCACGTGGCCTTCTCCCGCGACGGGGTGGGGGAGCTCCGGGTGGTGGAGCTCGCGCAGGGCGAGGTCCTGGACGTGCGGGAGGGCTCGCTCCTCTGCGCGTCGGCCGCCGTGGGGTACGGCATGTTCCACGTCCGGGGGACCCACCGTCCGGGGCGGATGATCGGCTTCTGGATGGACCGGCTCACCGGACCCGGCTCGATCGCCCTCCACGGCTACGGGAACGTGATCAGCATGTCCCTCGCCCCGCGGGAGAACGTGACCGTGGACGCGGCGGGGCTGCTCTACAAGAGCGGCTCGGTGGAGGCCAAGACCGTGAACCTCCCCTTCGGCGGCGGGCTCCTGGGGCACCTGGAGGCCTGGGAGGTGCTCGAGCTGACCGGCCCGGGCAAGGTGGCGATCCAGAGCGTCGACCCGGAGAAGCCGCACGACTGAGGAGGGGGCATGCCGATACCGGAAGAGTTCGTGAAGAAGCGCAATGAGATCACCATCAGCAGGGCCAGCCTGTCGGAGATGAACTGCAAGAGCTGCGGGGCGAAGATCGGCCCGGAGAACATCCAGAGCGGCTACGCCAAGTGCCCGTACTGCGGCACGGGCTACACCCTGGACGTGGGCCGCTCGGCCCCCTAGGAGAGACGATGCAGGCGGAGCAGGTGGGGGAGATCGCCCCCTCGGTCCTGGTCACCCTCCCGCCCGGGGGGAAGGTGCTCGCGAGCCACGAGCTCATGCTCTACAAGGAGCCGAGCGTGAAGATGCAGCGCCGGACGATGCGCTCGCTCGGGGTGAGCCTCAGCAAGCTCATGTCCACGGGGGCCATGGGGGGGCAGGAGGAGTCGTACTTCCTCGCGGAGTTCGAAGGACCCGGCCACGTGAGCTTCTCCCGGGACCGGGGCGGAGAGATCCGCATCCACCCCCTGGGGCCCGGAGAGACGCTGCGCATCCGTCAGGGCCATGTGCTCTGCTTCGACCCCACCGTCCGCTACGACATCGAGGTGCTCGGCCGCTTCTACGACCCGTACGCGCGCTCCCAGAACGCCCAGGGCGGCTGGGTCTACCTCCTGGCGGACCGGCTGACCGGGCCGGGAACGGTGGTCTACCAGTCCAACGGGAACGCCCTCTCCTTCGCCCTCGGCCCCGGGGAGTCCTTGAAGACGTCGCTGGCGAGCCTGCTCGTCACGGAGCCGAGCGTGACCTTGCAGGGACAGATCTGGGGCCAGGGGACGAGCCCGCTCGCGAACCTGGGGCTCGCCGTCCTCAACGTCTACGGGCCCGGCCGCGTGGTCATCCACAGCGGGCTCTGAGGGAGGGGGAATGGAGCTCGACCTCAAGGGGAGCTACATCCCCGCCGCCCTGGTGAAGCTCGCCCCCGGCGAGGAGGTCTACTGTGAGGCGGGCCTCATGGTCTACTCCGACCCCACCGTCGGCTTCCGCTACCGCTGGCTCACCCAGGGGGGGATCGCCGGCGTGATGAAGCGGAGCATCGGGGGCATCCCCTTCCACCTGCAGACCTTCCAGGGCCCGGGGTACGTGGCCTTCAGCCGGCAGCGCCCGGGGGAGGTCCGCGCCCTCGAGCTCAAGCCCGGGGAGACCGTGGACGTGGCGGAGCACTCCCTCCTGCTCGCCGAGCGGAGCGTCCAGTACGACACCCAGTACGTGGCGGGGACCGGCCGCGTCGGCCGGATGATCGGCTTCTGGCTCGACCGCCTGACGGGGCCGGGGAAGATCGCCTTCCACGGTCACGGGAACATCCTGGCCTTCACGCTCGCCCCCGGCGAGACCCTGGACATCGACCACGGGGCGCTCCTCCTCAAGGACGCCACCGTCCAGGTGCAATCGTACAACCAGCCGCTGGGCGGCGGCCTCATGGGCCACGCGTTGAGCTTCGAGGCGCTCCACGTCGCCGGCCCGGGACGGCTGATGCTCCAGACGCTCGATCCGACGCGCTCCCACGAGTAGGGCCGGGTCCTCGGGGCTACGGGAGCCGTCCCTGCCGCTGGCCGCGGGGGCGCTGCTCCGGGCGGACCGGGGCGAGCGGATAGGCCCCCTCGTGCTCGAGCAGCCAGCGCTTGCGCCAGAGGCCGAGGCCGAAGCCGGTGAGCGAGCGGTCCCCGCCCACGAGCCGGTGACAGGGGACCACGATGGGGATGGGGTTCCGGTGCGCGGCACCGCCGACGGCGCGGGCGGCCTGGGGGGTCCCCACGCTCCGGGCGACCTCCCCGTAGGTCCGGTAGCTCCCGTACGGGATGCGGGAGAGCGCTTGCCAGACCTTCCGGTCGAAGGCGCTCCCGGTGAGGAAGTCGAGCGAGACGTCGAAGCCCCGGCGCCTCCCCTGGAAGTACTCCTGGAGCTGGCGCGGCGGAGAGCCCTCGGGGAAGGGCGGGCGCGCCGGGCGGTCCGCCCGGCTCACCGGCAGCGCCTCCACGCCGCGCTCGCGGAGGTCGACGTACATCACGTGGTCGTCCCGGTAGCCGATGCGGAAGATCCCGATGGGGCTCGGCACGTCGGCCACGTCCCAGCTCGGGTCGTCCAGCACGTGGCGGAGCGACTCCTGCTGGACCCGCGGGGCCGGGGCCAGGGCCGTTTCCGTCGGGAAGAGGGTCTGCACGGACATGACCGGACCGAGGCCCCGGGGGGGAAAAGCGTGTCGGCCCGCTCCTCCGCCGGGGGCCCGGGAATGGCGCCTCTCGAGGACGGGGGAAGCCCGGGGCCTGGTGACGGGTCCGACGACCGGTCAGCCCGCCGGGGCCCGGCTCCGACCGGGCCGGTCCGACCCCCGTCCGCGAGCCCGCGCCGGAAGCTCCCGGCGCATCTCGTTGGAGGCGACGAACCCGAGCCGCTCGTAGACAGGGCGACCCTGGACCGAGGCGTGGAGCGTGACCCTCGGGTAGCCGTGCGCTTCCGCCCAGCGCACCATCTCCCCGACCAGCGCCGACGCCACGCCCCTCCCTCGGGCGGAGGGAAGGGTGTACATCGAGAGGATGTACGGCAGCCGCGATCTCGCGAGGCGGCCCGGGCGAGGCTGGCTGGGGGCCAGCCAGAGCGCCCCGCTCCCCAGGGCCCTACCGCGGTCGTCCTCCGCCACGAAGGCGAGCAGCCAACCCTCGCGCAATCCCTCCAGCGCCCAGTGTCGGTACACGGGATCCGCGGCCGCGAGCTCCTTCGGGGTGGCCCCTCCGATCTCCTTCCACATCCCCCGGCGGTGGGCGACGAGGAGGTCCACATCGCCCCTCCCTGCGCGCCGGAGGTGGAACGGGGTGCCCGGCGGGGGGGCTTCGAGGGGCGCGGAGGGACGCTTCCGGCCCCTCGCTCGGGGAACGGGAGCTCTCACCGGTCCCCCCCGCCCCCCTCCCCTCCGGCGCACGAAGCGTAAGGAGCTTCGGGCCGTAGAGCCTTCTCGTACCCACCGACGTCCCAGCAGTGGCCGAGCTTCCGGCCGACGCGGGCGAAGGTCCCTACCGGGGTGAAGTCCCAGCGAAGGTGGAGCGCTTCCGAGGCCGGGTTCGGAGGAGTCACCCCGGCCACCGTGCGCTCCAGGTCCTCCCGGACGAGCAGCTCGAAGAGCCGGAGGCAGAGGCCCGGCCCCAGGCCCCGCCGGGGGGCCCCGGGGCGCAGGTGCATCGAGGTCTCCACGGTGGTGGAGTGAGCCGAACGGGGCCGGAACTCGCTCTAGCTGGCCCAGCCGAGCCGTCCCTCCTCGGGAGAGTCCGCCGCCAGCAGCCGGTGCGGACCGCCTCCCCGATGCCCTTCGAACCAGCCGCGCCTCCACACTCATCGGTTCGATCTCGAAGGTCGCCGGGCTCGATCGGTCGTAGCGGTGGTACACCTCGAGGACCGCGGGGACCTCCTCCGGCGCCGCGTCCCGGCAGCTGACGGACATCCTCCTCTCGGAAGGGCCGGCCACGGAAGAAGAACTGCGTGTCGGAGCGGGGACGCCCTTTCACCCGGGCTCCGCCGGGTCCGACCTCTCGTGAGCCACCGGAACTCCCGGAGCGGAGGCCGTCGTTCTCCCGGGAGTGATCACCGACGCCGGGGGGAACCCCGCCGGTCCTTCCGACGGTAGTCTCGCTCGAGCACGCGCGCGTAGTTCCCCCAGAGCTGGTGCATCTCCCTCTCGAGGGAGCGCCGGGAGGGGTTCTCCGTCCCCAGGAGGGCGGGACGGCGAACGCCGGTCCAGAGGAGCTCGCTCCGGTTCCCGGGGAGGGATCGCAGGGTGTACTCGAGCCTCCAGTCCCGGTGGTTCCCGCGGATCCGCGCGGTCCACCGGTTCGGGGGGTGCAGGGTGACGTCCACCCGGCTCCAGTGCCAACCGCCCGGGGTGGGCTCCAGGTCCTCGTAGACGACCTTCCCCTCGCTCCGCTCGAGGATGCGCCTCTCCTTGACCTCCTTTCCCAACCGCGGGTCCTCCGGGGTGTAGTCCGTGCACCAGCGGAAGACGAAATCGACCGGGGCGTCGAAGGCCTGGCGGATCGAATAGCGGGCGCTCCCTCTGCGTGCGGGCATGCCGGAAGTCTGGGTCGGACCGGCGGATGAGCTTTTCTTCCACGGCTCTACGCGACGACGTCGTGCCTCGAACCTCCCCCTGCCCCACCGGAGGATCCCCCCCTCCCGACGCGATGAGGTCGGAAGGGATGTCCCGGGCCCGCCTCTCACTGGAGCGC
>JAKATE010000088.1 GCA_021828085.1 Thermoplasmata archaeon
CTCCGCTACCTCGTGGTCTCCACCTTCGTCGAGCGCAGCCTCTTCCCTTCCCGCTGGCGTGCCCCCCTCTCCGCCCTGGGCACCCGGGGGCTCACCTCGGCGGTCCTCGTCGTCCTCCCCGTCTCGAGCGGTCTCATCTCCTCCGCCGGGATCTTCCTCGACCCTACCCTGATCGTCATCCTGTGCTTCACCGTGTACACGACCTTCGCGGTCTACTTCGATCGACAGGGGACCGGGCCCGCCTCGGCCCGGTCCCCCCCGCCCCCTTCCGTGGAGCCCCCGGGAACGGGTCCGGCCTGGGAGTCGATGTGGAGCACCCTCCTCGGGGAGAACCCCCTGCCCGAGGCGACGACGCCCCCGGGCACGGCGGGAGGGGCGGTGGAGCCCCCCGCGAGTCCTCCTCCCGAACCCATCCCCGCCCCCCCGCGGGAGCCTCCCCCCCTTCCCCGACGGCGGGACCGCTGACGGGGACGGGTCGATGCGCTTTCGGGCGCCGGCCCGTCAAGGGGTTCGGAACGCCCCGGCGTCGATCCAACGCAGGGCGTGATGGAAGACGAAGCCCAGCCCGCGGTAGAGGCGGACCGCCCCCTCGTTGTCCGAGCGAACGTAGAGGGCACAGTCGGCCCCCCGCTGGTGGGCCTCTTCGACGAGACGTGTCGTCACGGCCTCCGCCAGGCCCTGGCGGCGGTGGTCGGGTTCGGTGAAGATCCCCCCCAGGACCCAGAGGCCGGGGAGCTCCACCAGGGTCCTCGCCACGGCGAGCGGACGGTTCCCCTCCTCCGGCCGGAACGCCCCATAGGCGCGGGGACCGGACCCTCCTTTCAGCAGGGAGGGCGGAAGGGCGTGGGAGAACTCCGAGCCCGGCTCCAGCGGGGAGAGGTCATGGGCCTCCAGGCGCCGCACGAGGGTCCGTCCGTCCTCCGAGCGGAGCGGAGGAACCCCCGCGGCAGGGCGGACCATGACATCCAGCGGAAAGACGCGCGTCGGCCCCCGGACCCGCTCGATCAGTTCAGTAAGACGGGGAGGGACGGTGGCGACGAAGGGACGGGGAGGGAGCGACTCCGCCAGCTCCTCCCAGGGCTCGTCGGAGCCTAGCCAGTGAACCTCCGGGAGCGCCGGCTCCCCCTCCCAGATGAGCAGGTACGCCCGGAGCCGTCCCCCCACCCGGCACGTGACGAAACGGACCAGCTCAGGAAAGCGCGCCTGGTCGTAGAGGGTGAAGGCGTGGTCCACCGGGTTCTCCGGCAGGAAAGGCTCCACCTCGGCGGGGGGGAGCCGCGGCGTGCGCTCCAGCCTCGGGGAGGGGTCGAGGCCCGTTCCGTTCATGCCCGGACCCCCCGGGGTCGGTCGGCCCGTCGGGCCCGCGGGCAGGGGCTTAAGGTCCGACCGACCCTGGGACCGGTATGGTGAAGGCCCCCGCTCCCGCCCTCGTGCAGGACCTGGAGCGGCTCCTCGCCGGCTTCCCCTACGCCCGCTCCCTTCCGGTGGACCCTCTCGCGCAGGTCCTCCCCTGGGCGGGGGACCGGCGGGCCGCCGAGATCGTCGGCGTGCTGGCCTCGACCGTGGCCGTGGGGAACGTGAAGAGCATCCGCACGGACCTCACCGCCCTCCTGGCCCGGCTCGGGGAGGACCCGCGGGGGTTTGTCGAGGGGTTCCCTCGCCGCTCCTGGCGGACGCTCCTCGCCCCCTGGCGGCACCGTTGGATTCGGGCGGACCAGATGGGCTTCCTGCTCCTCCGCCTGGGGGAGATCTACGAGCGCTATCCCGGGGGCCTCGAGGAGCTCTTCCTCGAAGGGGCCGAGGGGCCCGGACCCGAGGAGCGCTTCGCCGCCGGCGTCCACGCGCTCTCCCGGGGACTCCGCTACGGCGGCCCCGGGGAGTCCCGAAGCTACTACGAGCCCCCACCGGGCTACCTCCGGCTCTTCCCCTCTCCCCGGGAGGGGGGGCACCCGGCCTGCAAGCGCGAGGTGCTCTTCCTGCGATGGATGGTCCGTCGCTCCCCCCCGGACCTCGGGCTGTGGACCCGGGTCGACCCGTCGATCCTGCATGTCCCGCTCGACACCCACGTCTACTGGATCGCCCGGCATCTCGGGCTCACCCGTCGCGCGAGCCGCAACTGGCCGACGGTGGTGGAGATCACCCGGGCGCTGCGCACCATGGACCCGGGGGACCCGGTCCGCTTCGACTTCGCGCTGGCGCACACCGGCATCTCCGGGGACTGCCCGAAGCGGCCGGACCGGTCCATCTGCGGACGGTGCGCCGTCCAGCCCCACTGCGACCTCTGGCGCGGAAGGCGGCGTGTCCCCCGGGCCCGGGGGGCCTAGGAGCAGCCGCTCGTCGTCCCGCACTGGACGCAGGCGTAGCAGGTCCCCGAGCGGATCATGATCCCGCCGCAGACCGGGCAGAGCGGGGCGTCCTCCGAGCGGTCCACCCCGGAGGACGGCTCCCCGAAGGCCTCGAGGGGCTTGCCCTTGAAGCTCAGCGCCGGGGTGGCCGTGGGGGAGACGCTGCTCTCGTGGGCCTCCTCGCCGGTCTCGAGGCCGACGCTCCGACGCTCCTCCGGGGTAAGGAAGCGTAGCGCGAGCCATCGGGCGACGTAGTCCGGGATGCTCCGGGCGAAACGGACCTCCGGGTTGTTGGTGGGGCCGGCCGGATCGAAGCGCATGTGCGCCAGCTTGCGGACCAGGTCCTTGAGCGGCACCCCGTGCTGGAGCGCCATGCTCATGGAGATCCCGAGGGCGTCCATGAGCCCGTTGACGGTGGAGCCCTCCTTGGTCACCCGGAAGAAGATCTCCCCGGGCTTGCCGTCCGGGTAGAGGCCCACGGTCACATAGCCGTCGTGGCCGCCGACGTTGAAGTGGTGCGTCATGGCGTCCCGGACATCGGGGAGGCGGTGGCGGCTCACCGGTCCCGCCGGGAGCTTGCCTGCCGTGCTCTGGGCGGTCTCGTACGGCTGGCTCGCCTTGCAGCCGTCCCGGTAGATGGAGACGCACTTGCAGCCGAGCTTCCAGGCCTCCCGGTAGATCCCCTCCACCTCCTCCACGGTCGCCGAGTTGGGGAGGTTGATGGTCTTCGAGGCGCTCCCCGAGAGGAAGGGCTGGACCGCGGCGAGCATCTTCAGGTGCCCCTGGGGGGAGATGGTCCGCCCTTCCGGGACCATGCTGAGGGCCGTGTCGAAGACGCCCAAGTCCTCCTCGCGCAGCCCGGGCGCCCCCTGGGCCGTCCCCTTCTCCTGGATGTGACGGACGATCGCCTCGGACTCCTTCGCCCCGTAGCCGAGCGCCTTGAGCGCGGAGGGGACTGTCGAGTTCACCATCCGGAGCATCCCTCCGCCGACGAGGTTCTTCGTCTTGACCAACGCGAGCTCCGGCTCGAGCCCGAGGGTGTCGCAGCCCATGAGCAGCCCGATGGTCCCCGTAGGGGCCTGGACCGAGATCTGGGCGTTCCGGTAGCCGTACATCTCCCCCTCGGAGACGCAGCGCTCCCAGCTCCGCTGGGCGCGCTGGATGACCTTCTGCGCCGGGCCCGTCGAGCTCAATCGCTCGCTGGCCTCGCGGTGCTTGCGCATCACGCGGAGCATGGGCTCCCGGTTCTTCGAGTAGCCGGCGAAGGGGCCCATGCGGCGCGCGATCTCGGCGCTCATCCGGTACCCTTCCGCAGAGAGCAACGAGGTAATCCCCCCGGCGAGCGCGCGCGCTTCGTCGGAGTCGTAGGCGAGGCCGAGGCGCATCACCAGCGAGCCCAGGTTGGCGTACCCCAGGCCGAGGGGACGGTACTCGTGGGAGTTCCGGGCGATGGGCTCGGTGGGGTACGACGAGGCGTCGACCAGGATCTCCATGGAAAGGATGAACGTCCGGACCGCCTGGACGAAGAGCTCCCCATCGAACTCCCCCGCCGCGTTCACGAACTTCAGCAGGTTGAGCGAGGCGAGGTTGCAGGCCGAGTCGTCGAGGAAGAGGTACTCCGAGCAGGGGTTCGAGGCGTTGATGCGGCCGCTGTTCGGGCAGGTGTGCCAGTCGTTGATGGTGTCGTCGAACTGGACGCCGGGGTCGCCGCTGCGCCAGGCGGCGGTGGCGATCTGGCGGAAGAGGTCCTTCGCCCCGTACTGGTCCGCCACCCGGGTGGGCTCGGTCACGTAGTGGGTGGCCCACGGGCCGCCGCTCTCCACGCTGCGCATGAAGGTGTCGGTGATCCGGACGGAGTGGTTGGCGTTCTGGTAGGCCACCGAGGCGTAGGCGCTGTTGGGGTCGGTCCCGTCGAAGTTGGGGCTGTACCCCTCCCGGATGAGCGCCTGGGCCTTCTCCTCCTCCTTCACCTTGCACTCGATGAAGTCGACGATGTCGGGGTGGTCGACGTTGAGGATGACCATCTTCGCCGCCCGGCGCGTCGTCCCCCCGCTCTTGATGACACCGGCGAAGGCGTCGAAGGCGCGCATGAAGGAGACCGGACCGCTCGCGATCCCCCCACCGGCGAGGTGCTCGCGCGAGGAGCGCAGGGAGGAGAGGTTCGAGCCGGTCCCGCTCCCGCCCTTGAAGAGCATCGCCTCGCTCCTCGCGAGGCTCATGATGGAGTCCATGGAGTCGCCCACGGACTGGATGAAGCACGCCGAGCACTGGGGGGGCTCACGGACGCCCACGTTGAACCAGACCGGGGAGTTGTGCGAGGCCATCTGGCGGACGATGAGGAACTCCAGGTTCTCCTCGAGGACCTGGGCCTCGTCGGGGGTGTCGAAGTAGCCGAGCTTGAGCCCCTGCTGGGCGATCCAGTGGGCCACCCGCTCGATCATCCCCTGGATGGAGCTTTCGCGCTGTCCGTGCAGCAGCCGGAAGTACTTCGAGGCGGCGATGTTCACCGCCGTCTCCCCCCAGCTGCGGGGGGCCCGGACGCCCTTGAGCTCGAAGATGACCTCGCCGGCAGGGCCCTTGATCACCGCGTCGCGGCTCTCCCATTCGATCCCGTCGAAGGGACCGCGCGCCCGGGGGAGCATCCGGGCCAGCGCGAGGGGCTCTCGCGCGCCCGAGGGGCGCTCTCGCTCAGGGATGGCGGCGACGGCTCTGCGACGGATGGTGGCCATGAGTTTACCTCGACCGAAGTGACGGAACGGCCCCCCCTGGGGGCTCCGCAGAGGCTCCCCAAGCGCCGAGGCTTAAGAACCCCTCGTCGGGGAGGTCGGGCGCCGGGCCTGGCCACGCGCGGGGAGGCGCTCCCCTCTCGACAGCAGGGCGCGGATTCATGGGGCGCCCCGGGCCGGGCCGTTCCACTTCAGTCAGGGCCGGGTAGCGACCGCCTCCTATTTGAGCGCTGGGCCGGCCGTCGCACGCCGGATAGTTCACATCGAAAATATCCCGCCCGAGAGGACGCTCCGCCGCTTCCGAGAGAAGGAAAAAGACGGAGGGGCCCCCGGCGGACCGGGGGCCCGGAAAGGTTGGTCGGGACTTCAGGCGTTCTTCATCTTGGCGCGGGCCACGTACCCCTTCTTGTCGAGGAAATACATGAACCCCTCTTGCCGGGCGATCTTCTCCGTTCCGACCCGGCCCTTCCGGCCACCTTTGTTGAGCTTCGTGGGGGTCTTCCAGATGAACCCGTCCTTGCCCAGATAGTACAGATAGCCCTTCTCGCGTTTGATTTGCTCCTTACCGATCCGCTCAGCCATGGGTTACCCCGGGGGCTTACTATTTTCTGCCCAGTATATGAATTCTCCTCGAGATTCGAGAAGCCGGCCGTCAGGAAAATCGCCCGTTCCCGTCGACCCGCTCGCCGGCCCGGAAGACCGCCACCGGGGGGCTCGTGCCGAAGCGGTAGGGGATCTCCTCCAACCGGGCGAGGGGAAAGACCGCCAGGTCGAGCGGTCGCCCGGGGGCGAGCTGCCCGGCGCTCTCCCCGAGGCGCAGCGCTGCCGCCGCGTTCACCGTGGCCGCCGAGAGCGCCTCGGCCGGGGTGAGCCGGGCCGAGTAGACGGCGTGGGAGATCACCTGGGGGTAGGACTCGACCCAGGAGTTGGGGGAGAGGTCGCTCCCGAGCGCCACGGCCACCCCGGCGTCGACGAGCTCCCGGCCGGGGGAGCGGGTGGGGAGGAGGGAGGCGAAGGGGGTGGTGGGGAGCACCACCCCGATGACCCCGGCGCGGGCGAGCGCCTCCCGGTCCCGCGCGTCGCTCCGCAGCAGGTGATCGGCCGAGACCGCGGGGAGCTCGGCGGCGAGCCGGCTCCCCCCCAGGTTCGCGAGCTCGTCGGCGTGGATCTTGGGGGCGAGCCCGTGGGCGAGCCCAGCCCGGAGGACCCGGCGCGCCTGCGCCCTCGAGAAGAAGCCCGGGTCGCAGAAGACGTCGCAGAAGCGCGCGAGCCGGCGCCGCGCCACCTCCGGGATCATCCGCTCGGTGAGGGTCCGGAGGTAGGCCTCGTGTCCTCCCCGGACCCCGGGAGGGAAGGCATGTGCGCCGAGGAAGGTGGGGACGAGGTTCATCCGGACCCTTCTCGCCAGCAGCGGGAGGAGCTCGAGGAGGCGGACCTCCCCCGCGGTCTCGAGGGCGTAGCCGCTCTTCACCTCCACCGTGGTGGTCCCCCAGTCGCGCATCCGGGCGAGCCGGGCCGCGCTCTCCGCGAGGAGCCGGCCCCGGGAGGCCTTCCGGGTCTCCCTTACCGTCTGGAAGAGCCCTCCGCCCCCCCGGGCGATCTCCGCGTAGCTCACGCCCTGCACCTTCGGACGGAGTTCGTCGGCCCGGCTGCCCGCGAAGATCGCGTGGGTGTGGGCATCCACCAGGCCCGGGAGGGCAACACATCCCTCGAAGGAGAGCTCCCGGCAGCGGGAGCGGCGGGTGACCGCGCGGGGGAGCGAACGTTCCGGTCCCACCCAGGTGATCCTCCCGTGGTCGGAGGCGAGGGCTCCCCGCTCGACCCGGGAAAGATTCTCCATGGCCGGTCCCCTCCGGGGAGAGGGTCCCTCGAGGGTGGCGATCTCGGAGAAGCCCCGGAGGATGAGGTCCGCCCGGGGCTGCCCGGCCAGAGTTCCCCCGGGCATCTCCTCCCTCAGCGTTGGTGCACCTGGAGCTCGAGCAGGTCGTGCGCGGCGATGGCCGAGGGATAGGCCTGGTGGGCTTCCGCCTCCGACCCGGTAAGCTCCGGATAGCGGGCGGAGAAGTGGGTGAGGTAGAGCGCCCGGACCCCGGCCTTCTGGGCCACGGTGGCGGCGCCGAGGGCCGTGGAATGGCCCCAGGCGTCGGCCAGGCTCTTGAGCTCCTCGAGGAAGGTGGCCTCGTGGATGAGCACGTCGGCCTCCTCGGCGAGCCGGATGATCTCGGGGGCGGGACGGGTGTCGCCGGAGTAGACGACGGAGCGGCCCGGCCGCGGGGGGCCCAGGACCTGCTCCGGTAGGACGAGCTTACCGGTCCGGGTGGTGACCGGCTTCCCCTCCTCGAGGAGGGCGAAGTCGGACCCGTGCACGCCCAGGGCGCGCGCCTCGTCCGCCTTGAAGCGTCCCCTCCGCTCCTTCTCGTCGATCCGGTAGGCCAGCGCTGGTACGGAGTGGCGCGCCTCGGCGGCCGTGACGGAGTAGGCGTCGAACGCCACCCGCTCGCCGGGGGCGATCTCGTGCGTCTGGATGGGGAAGTGCGTGTAGGAGTAGCCCGAGTTCAGGATCGCCTCGACGAACCGGGTCGTTTCCTTCGGCCCGTAGATGTCGAGGGGCTCCGTCCGCTGGTTGAGCCCCATGGTCTGGACGAGCCCGGGGAGCCCCAGATAGTGGTCCCCGTGGAAGTGGGTGATGAAGATGCGCCGGACGCGCATGAAGGAGACCGGGCTCTGGTAGAACTGCCGCTGCGTCCCCTCCCCGCAGTCGAGCAGGAGGACGTCCTTCTCCATGTCCAGGGCGATGGCGCTGGGATTGCGCTCCCGGGTCGGATAGGACCCTGCGGTGCCGAGGAACGTGATCTGCACGGCCCCCCTCCCCCCGTTAGGGGGAGCCCCCCCCGCTTCCGGAGGCGAGCTTCGGGGAGGACGGGCC
>JAKATE010000089.1 GCA_021828085.1 Thermoplasmata archaeon
CATGAGCACAAAGATGAGCGCGCAGATCACGGCCAGTGGGAAGAACACCCGGGTCACGGCCCGGGTGGCGTCGGCCCAGAAGTTCCCCAGCGTCCCGTCGCGGCGGACGAAGCCTCGGATGAAGGCCACGACCACGCAAAGGCCGCTCACCGCGGAGAGGAACATGAGCATCTGAAGGCCGGCGAGGTCGGCGAGCAGCGAGACCCCTCCTTCGCCCGCATAGTGCTGGAAGTCGGTGTTCGTCGTGAACGAGGCGGAGGTGTGGAAGGCCAGGTCCCAGGACATCCCGTGGGCGGACCAGAAGTTGTAGGGCAGGAGCGACTGCTCCATCAACAGGACGAGGACGAAGACGAGCGCGAACGCGTTCAGCAGGAGCAGGGAGGCCGCGTACTCCTTCCACCCCATCGCCCGCCGGGGGTTGGTCCCCACGAGGCGGTAGATCCCGCGCTCGATCGGAGCGAAGAACCCGTCCAGGAGGGTCGGGCGGTCCATGAAGACCCGGGCCATGTAGATGCCCAGGTACCGGGCGAGGACGAGCCCCACCAGCAGGGCTAGGCCTACGTCCCAGACGCTGAAGATGCTGGTCATGATCCCTCCGCCGTGCCCGATGGCCCTACAGCCGCTCCGGCCGGATCATCGCGTAGAGGAGGTAGTACACCAGCGCGACCATGACCCCTGTGAACACGACGATGCCCAGGTTCTGAAGGAGCAGGTCGCCGACCATGTCTGCATCCGGAGGTTCCCGGCCACCTCGAGTTCACGCCTTAAGTCTGTCCCCTGACTCGCAACGGCTCGCCAACGTGCGAAAGAACCCTCCGAGGAGGGCCAGGGCCGGGGAAGGTGCCCCGGTTACGGGGTGCTGGGGGGGTCCGGGCTGGTCGCCGGGCTCCGGGCGTAGCGGGCCTTGAGCACCGCCTCGCGAAGCGCCTCGGGGTTCGCCGGGGCCCGGACCAGGCTGTCGGCCCCCAACCGGACGTCCGGATCGCTGGACGTCGCGCCGGCGCGCGGGTCCCCCTCTCCAAACGTTACCGCCACGACCCTCCCTCCGGGCAGCGTGCGGCGCGTCTCGCGGATGGTGTTCCGCCAGATCTCAGGAGGTCCGCTCAGACATACGACGACCACACCGTCGGAAAGGTCGTGGCGTGCCGAAGGCGGGATCTCGCGGGGGTTCGCGACCTCGGCGGCCGCCTTGACGCCCTGGCTGGCCAGCGACTCCTTGACCAGGTAGCGGATCATCGGGTCCTCTCCGACGAGGAGGGCCCGCAGCCTCTGGGAGACCTCGGCCACGTCTAGAGCGAGCTTGGCGGCCTATATCTGTATAATGTTACACCCCCGGTGGGTTCCCGGAGGTCTTTCCGGCCCAACGGCGGCCGCGCGGGACGGCCCCTCCCTGGTACCCTGGGAGAGGCACCCGTCACCTGTACGTTCAAACGGCTGGTTGCCGGAGCGGCTCCCGACGGGCCATCCAGCCCCGGATGGCCTCCACAAGCCCCGGACCTCCGGCCTTGAGGATGGATAGGAACTCCCGGAGCATCGGCTCGCGATGAGCCTCCGCCCTCACGTCCGACCTCCGACGCGAGGTCTTTCCTTTCCGTTTCCTCGCCTCCTCCAACTCCTCCTCCGTCACCGTCCCCATCGCTTGCACGATGTCCAGCCTCTCCCACCCCATCGCCCGGGCATACCCCTCCCGCCTCCAGTTCAGCACCACCGCCATCAGCGCTCCGTGCCGCGTCATCTCCTCCTCCGTCCGCCCCTGCCTCGTCCGACCCCGGATCCCCAGGCGGATCTCCCGATGCCCCTGCTCGCTACGCCAGTTCGTCAGCTCGATCCTCCGGGGGTTCCCATGAAGGTCGAGCACCTCCACGAAGAGGTGCTCCTTCCGCTTCTCCCACGCCTCCCGCATCTGCCTCACCCCCTGCCTGAGCCCCTCGTCGTCGAGCTTCTCCACCACCGACTCGATCCTCGCCAGTAGCTCCTCGACCTTCCTCCGCCCTTCTTCGGCCGAGAGGCGCCCCTCCGCCCCGTCCGACCCCGTCACGTCCCGCCCCACCCCCAACGCCTCCCTCAGCTCCCCGAACCACCCCACCAGGCTCTCCAGACGCCGCACCAGGACCGTCAGCTCCGGGTCCCGCGTCACCTTCGTCAGGAGCTGCTCCGCCTTCACCAGCGAGACCAACAGGACCCGCTGCCCCGCGTTCCACATCGCCAGCTCGTGCACCAGCGGGGCCATCGCCCACAGACGGCTCGCCACCGTCCCGTAGGTGAGCTCGAACGGGAACCGGCTCGCCCGCTCCCGAGGAGAGAGCAGGTGGTCCTGCAGGATCCGCATCCACCTTGGCTCCGCCTCCGATAGCTCCCGCTCGAGCTCCTCGGCCACCTTCCTCCCCGACCCCTTCCAGTCCCCCCCCTTACCGGGCTCCAGACCGTCCAGGCTCGCGAGCACACGGGTCCCGAGCAAACGGAGGCGAAGCTCCCGCTCCAGCGCCTCGAAGAGATCCTTCCCCAGGTCCCGGACCCAGTGGAAGTGGCAGAGCTGGTGCGGGACCCCCGGCCAGACGGCCCCGGCCGCCTTGAGCGTCCCCTCCCCCATGTCGGAGACGATACCTCGGGGGGCTCCGAAGGCCCGGTCCAGGTCGCGGAAGAACGCGGCGATCTCCGTCGCGTTCTCGGTGGAGAGGACCCGGCTGTCCAGGATCTCCCCGCTCCATTCGTCCCAGGCCACGAAGACCGTGGGGCTCCCCTCGGTGAGGGTCCCGTCGACGTGGAGGACCCAGCCCCCCTGCGCCTCCAGGTGGCGGCGGAGCGCGGGGAAGGAGCGGCGGTGGAGGGCGTAGGCCCTCAGGAGGAACTCCTCTCGGCGGAGAGAGATGGTCCCGGCGCTGGGCCCCCTTCGGCCCCGGGCGAGATGGTGGCGGGTCCTCCACTGGGTGCGCTCCAGGAAGAGGCTCTCGAGTCCGGCCAAGAGCGCCACCTTCAGGTCGTAGGTGCGACCGGGAGGGGCGACCTTCTCGAGGACGGGGGAGGACCAGGAGAAGGGGTCCTCGGGGTGGCACTGGCACTCCAGAAGGGGGGCGCGGAAGGTCAGGGAGACCCGGACGCTCTCGGTGTGCCGTCGGAGCGTCTTCGGGGTCTCGAGCCCCCCTTCGCAGCGGGGGCAGAACCCGGGCGGGGGCGCGAGGTCCTCGGGTAGTAGAGGGAGATGGACCGTTAGTATATTGGACCCCCCGAGGTAGGGATGAATCCCAGGACGCCCTCGGGCCCTATCCGAGGGACGGGTGTGCGGGCCGTCGTTGAGGGGCTCTCCTCGAGAAAAAGCATGCACCCCGGACCCCCAGGGGGTACCCGGATTAGCCCGTTAGGGGCCTCAAGCGGGACGGATCCCGTTCTGCGCGAGGACTCCCTCGATCACGGACTAACTTGTGTCCCTGGGGGCGTCCGGGGTCATCCCGTCCCTCCCCAAAAAGGAGACGGAGATGGACCAACCACCACCGAGCCGAAACGATAGACGACCGGACCGAACACCCCTTCCCCTCGAGGGCTTCGCCAAGCCCCCGCCCTTCGAGCTGTTCGTCGGCATCGACGTATCCCAGGAGTGGGTGGACGCCGCCGTGGTCGACGCCCGAGGCAACCTCATTCGAACGGCCCAGAGGTACGACAACCGGGGTCCCGGTTTCCAGAAGCTGTGGGACGAGACCCAGGCCCTCGGCGCGAAGTTCTCGGCCCCGATGGCCTACGCCATGGAGGCCAGCGGGTCCTACCACCACAACCTCCTGGTCTTCCTCCTCGGGAAGACCGACCAGGTGTGGTCGTTCAACCCCCTCCTGTTGAGGAAGGAGCGGGTCGGACAGATCCGCAAGACGAAGACCGACGCGCTCGACGCCCAGATGATCGCGGAGTTCGCAAGGAAGGACGGACGTCAGCACCCTTTCTCCACGATCGACCCGGACCAGATGCGTCTGCGCGAACTCTGCCGGGTCCGGTTCCGATTGGTTCGGAAGGCCTCCAAGACGAAGCAGCAGCTGCGGCGGGACCTCGACATCCTCTGCCCCGGGCTTGGTGCGGAGTTCAAGGACCCGGCGTCCCCGTCGGCCGTGGCCGTCCTGAAGAAGGCGGTCCAGGTCACCAACCTCTTCGAGACCACCGTCGCCGAGGTGGAGGAGACCCTGGGACCCTTCTACCACGACCCGGGCCGAAGACACGTCAAGGCGGTGGCGATCCAGAAGCACTTCGAGGAGCGGCTCGGGAACGGTGGCCTCGAGGAACCCTTGACCTGGGAGGTGCGTTTCCTCCTCCACCAGCTGGAGCTGTTCGACGAACAGGTCCGCCAGGTCGAAGGGAGGATCGCGAGAGAGATGGAAAAGAGGAAGAGCCTCCTCACGACCGTCCCTGGCGTTGGCCCGGTGACCGCTGCCATCGTGGAGGGGGAACTTGGGGACCCCCACCGCTTCCCCGATGAGAGGGCGGTCCGTGCCTTCGCCGGTCTGGACCCCTCGGTGAGACAGTCAGGGAAGTTCGAGGGAGACCGGATGCGCATCTCAAAGCGGGGCAGCCCGCGACTGAGAGATGCCGTCTATAACGCGGCCCTCCCGGCGATCCGCGTGAACCCGGCGTGCCAGGAGTTCTACGACCGTCTTCGGGCGGGAGGAAAGCACCACAAGGCGGCGCTCACGGCGGTGGCGGGGAAGCTCCTGGTGCAGTGTTGGGCCGTGCTCCGGGACGGGAAGAGCTTCGAGCTCCCCGAGAAGTACCGCGCCCCGGGCGTGACCGAGAAGGATGAGGGCGCCTCCACGAAGAGCACCGCTTCCCTCGAGAAAGGGAAGGTGCTGGACCCTTCGTCGAAGTTTCCGGAGGACCAGGATGGCCACTCCCGTGGTCCGGATTCCGGTAGAAAGGCCCCGGGACGAAGTCCAAAGCCCTCCACGACCCACGGCCCCGCACGGAAGAAGCGCCCGGGGTCCGGCGAGGTGAGCTCGTCCGGAAGTTCGAAGAAATCGGCCACGGCCTGAACGGACCCTCAACCGAGTGGGAGGTGCCCCTCCTCTCTCGGCGAGGTGACTCGGTAGCTCCGGCGGCGAGCGGAAGCTCTCCTCCCGTCAGGGAGATGCGGGCGCGTCCAGATGTCTATATAGCCTGCTTTTTCCCCCCGAGGTCGACGTGGACGCTGACGGCCGCGAGCTCCTCGGCGCTGAGGGGGAGACCGATGCGGTCGATCAGGGCGGCCAGGTCCCGGTGGGTGAGGTCCGGGTCGGAGAGCGCCGAGCAGACCGTGGCGAAGTCCACCGACGATAACGCGAAGGGTCCCTCCTCGGAGAGACCGGGGAGGGAAGGGCGGGGGACGGGGTGGCCGTACTCGGCGAGCTTGGCATAGAACGTGTGGAGGACCTTGTCGTCGTGGAGAGCGAGGACCTTGCGCTCGAGATCGGTACGCTTCTCGGGGGTGAGCTGGTCGAGCCGGCCCAGGTAGAGGCCCACGTGCTTGCGGTCTCGGTTATCCCCACCGAGGGAGGTGAGGGCGTAGTAGTAGGGGTGTCCCTTGATGGTCTTCGGGGAGAGGTACATGGGGGGTAGATATTATAGCCACAATATCAATCCTCTGGGAACATAGAGGGCGGTGATGCGATGCAGGGTTATCCCCACACAAGGTGGGCTGGATCGGGGTTCCGAGGGAGGACGTGCCCTTCACCCACGAGGCCGCAACCAGCCGATTGAACGTACAGCCCGTCACACCCACGGAAGGGAAGCTATTGATATACCGCCGTCCTCTTCTCCACTGACACCTTGCAGGACTACGACCCTCTCCGGGAAGTTACCCAAGAACTCGACAGAGAAGAAGCCGTTCTGAGCGTCCGCGTGGAGCGGCGTCGGTACAACAAACCGACGACGGTCATCACGGGATTCCCGAAGGACGCTGACCTTCATGGGATCGCGAAGCAGCTCAAGACCTCGCTCGCCACCGGAGGGACCGGCAAGGACGGGGAGATCGTCCTGCTGGGCGACCACGGACGGCGCGCGAGGGAGAAGCTCGAGACCCTCGGCTACCACGTCGCCGAGGCGTGAGCGGTCGGCTCCAGGGAGGGAGCGGGGTCAGCGATGACCACCCAGCCCCTTCAGCCCGATGGCGACGACCTGGAAGCGCCGTTGGCGCTGGGCGACCCGTTGCTCGAACGGGCCGTCCAACTTTACAGCGAACTTCGTTTGATCAAGCGGCCACCGGAGAGCGCCCCCGGGGCCGAGCGGAAGACCGTCCGATGGCTCGGGGAAGAGGCGGAGAGGCTCGGACGGAGCTTTGACCCCGACTGGGTCCCCTGGCTCCGACGGGCGTTCCTCGAGATCGAGGGCGATGTCAAGGAGAGCGTGGCCAGGCGGCGTTTCGCCCGGCACGGGGCCCCCGGCGGAGCCGGGAGCCCCCGTCGCTGAGCGAGGCGTTCAGCTGTGGTGCCAGGTGACCGAGAAGTCCTCACCGGAGCCGGTGAGCCCGCTCGGCGCCGCCTTGACGTAGTTCTTCCCGGACATCGTGATCTCGGCCGCGGCCCAGGAGGAGTCCTGGATCGCACCCGTGGTGCTGCCGAAGGTCGCGGTGCACGCTGTGAAGTCGACCGTCCCGAAGTCCGAGAGCGGAAGGACACGGCCGGAGGAGGGGGCTTCCGCGATCCACTCGGCGCTCGAGCGCTGAGCGTTGCTGACGCTGCCGTTCTGGAAGTAGTTCCAGTGAGCGGTGGCGTCCGCGACGTTGACCTCGAAGTTCGTGCCGCCGGTCCAGAGGACCTCGGCCGTGATCACATCGCCGGGGGCCACGGGGTACTGGGTGGTCGGGAGGTTCACGGGGTAGGCCGGGTAGAACTCGTACCAGGCGTAGTAGGTGGGCGTCCCGGACGCGCAGTCCGAGTCCGTGCCCGTCTGCTCCACGGTGGAGCTCGAGTATCCGTCGATGCCGACCCAGAACGCGGAGTAGGAGGCAGAGGGGCCGCACTGGACGCTCGGCTGGGTCCAGCTGCCCTTGACGTCGCTGACGACGTTCGTCGCGGGCGAGGAGAGGCAGGACTCCGCCGCGTACCCGCCCCAGTTGGAGCTCGAGGTCGGCGTGACGTTGCCGGTCCCACATGAGCCGGTCCCGCCACCGCCGCCGTGGCCGTGGCCGTTGCCGAACTGCACGTTGGAAGCCGCGACCGCGTGGGCGACCGCTGCTCCGGATAGGAGGGCTGGTAGCAGGAGGACCGCGAGGGCTGCGATCCCAGCGGGGGCCAAAGTCGCCAAAGTTGCACGTCGGTGAGACCGGAGGGGTTGGCTGGTCATCGAACGACCTGCCGCCGGCTCGAGAATAAATCTTCCGTCGGGCAGAACGTCGCGTGGGCTCCCGACGCATGCCGGTACACCGCATGACCCCCAATGGGGGACCGCCGTGTCGCGCCCCTGGAGGCTTCCCCGGCTCGGGGGGGGGCGGTGCCGGGGATCGGTCGGAGGCCTGGACGCCGCGCTCCGAGAACGGAGGCTCAAGACCGAGGTCGCACCGGCCACTCGCCGCAGACCCGGCAGAAGTCGGTCTCTCTCGAGACCAACTGATAGCCGCAGGCCGGACAAGGGTCGTCCCCGTTCCGGGCGACCGGAGGGCGGTCCCCGAACTCCTGCCGGAACACGCGGTAGTAGGCGAGGTGCTCCGGGTCCCTCAGTCGGACCCCGTCCTCCTGCAAGACCCGCGCCCGCTCCCTTTCGAACTCGTGGGGCGGGATCTCTCGCTCAAAGAAGCTCCGAAGGGCGGCGCTGCCGGAGCCCACCTCGATGGGATCCTTTCGGCGCCATCGGTTCGGGACTTCGGGGAACGCGAGGCGGAGGAGGTACTTGCCGTGGGTCGTCCCGTCGACGGTCCGCACCTTTGAGGACCTCGGGAGGGTGAGGGAA